>JABFYB010000393.1 GCA_013361475.1 Hamadaea sp. | reverse complement strand
GGTGATGACGGTGGGCTCGCCGCCCTCCAGAACGCTGACGACGGAGTTAGTCGTGCCCAGGTCGATGCCGACCGCACGTGCCATGGTGAATTCCTCCAGCTGACTTGAGTGGAACGGACTCAAGTGTGCATGACGCCCCCCGCCCGGTCAACAGAGCTGAGTCGACCCCACTCAACTCTTATCCGTTCCTTACACGCAACTGGCCTGTGACCTGCGTGGATGTCGCGTGAGTCGCCGTCCCGAAGGGATCCCCTAAGGGAAAAGAGGGTTGACGCCTAGCCCCGTAGACCTTGATCCGAAGCATTCCGAGTACGGCGATGAAGGCGGTCGCCCCGACCCAGTACACCCCGGACACCGCCATCCACCCCATGTGCACGAGGACGGCGACGAGCACCCCGGCGAAGGCCGCGACACCGAGCAGGACCGTCACGCCCGGCGGGGTGAGGCCGAGCCGGCGCATCCGGTGGGCGAGATGGTCGGGTCCGCCGCGCAGCAGCGGCCGTCCGGCCAGCCGGCGGGACAGCGTCACGAGGAGCAGGTCGGCGGTGGCGAGGGCGGTGAGCGCGTAGAGCACGCCCGCGCCCGACACCGGATCGCGTCCGGCCCGGCTCATCACGGCCGACGCCGCCAGCACGAACCCGACGAACAGGGACCCGCACGCCCCGAACCCGATCCGCGCGGGCGGCCAGTTGTGCATGAGGAACCCGGTCAGGGCGGCCGCCAGCACGCTCAGCAGCACGGCGAGCGCGTCCATCACCTCGGCCGCCGCGAGCAGACCCACCCCGAAGGCGGTGACGACCCCGACGGTGCCGGCCAGCCCGTCCGCGTGGTCGAGCGACTTGAAGCCGAGGGTCACCAGGACGATGCAGCCGACGGCCGGCACCCCCAACAGGAAGCCCATCTCGCCGTACGGCACCACGCAGGCCGCCGCCACGGCCGTACCGCCGACCAGGAACCGCGCCTTCACCCGCCGTACGTCGGCGACAAGACCGAGCAGGGCGACGGCGCCGGCGGCGATCAGCAGCCGTCTGATCTCAGGGCCCAGCGGGGCGATTCCCGCCCACTCCCAGCCGGCGACGACCAGGCAGGTGGTGAGGACGACACCCGCGCCGCCCAGCAACGGCAGGGGCCGCTGCCGCCGACGGTCGATGACGCCGAGGCGCAGCGCGGGCAGCCGGAACAGCGCCGACAGGAAGGCGGCGATGAGAAGGGCGGCGGTGGCGGCGGCGATCCCGTACAACACGGAGCTAGGTTAGTGCCGTATATCCCATTTCGAGATGAATTACACGATCGGATCTTAAGGCAACCCTCAGCGACTCAGATCACCTCGCCCCTGGCTACAGTGCGACGGAGGATGCGGGTAGTCTCAGAGGACTGCATAAGTTACCGCTTAGTAATGTCGAGGGACCCCCCTCGAAACCACCTCGCAGGCCCGAGGAGCCCCGAAATGCAACTCGCCGCGATCATCGTGTCGCTGGTGCTGACCGTGGTCGGCGTTGCGCTGCTCGCACGCGCCATCGGCCAGTTCGTCCGGTACTTCAAGCTCGGCCAGCCGGTGCCGGCCGGCAGCCGGACCGACAACCCCTACGCGCGCAGCGTGACGCTGGTGCGGGAGTTCCTCGGCCACACCCGGATGAACCGGTGGGGCATCGTCGGCTTCGCCCACTGGTTCGTGGCGGTCGGCTTCCTGACGCTGCCGCCGACCCTCGCCCAGGCCTTCGGCCAGCTCTTCGAGGCCGACTGGACGCTGCCGGTGATCGGCGGGTTCCTGCCGTTCGAGCTGTACATCGAGTTCATCGGCGTGATGACCATCCTGGGCATCGCCGTCCTGATGGTCATCCGGCTGCTGAGCCTGCCGTCCCGGGCGGGCCGCAAGTCCCGCTTCGCGGGCTCCAAGTCGGGCCAGGCGTACTTCGTCGAGTACGTCATCCTCACCATCGGCCTGGCCATCTACGTGCTGCGCGGCCTGGAGGGCGCGATCCACCACGTGGAGGGCTACGAAGCCGCGTACTTCGCGTCGTACCCGCTGGTCCTGGCCTTCAAGGGACTGAGCGTCACCGCGCTGCAGAACCTGGTCTACTTCGTCGCGATGGTGAAGATCAGCACCTCGTTCATCTGGATGATCGTGGTCTCGCTCAACACCAACATGGGCGTGGCCTGGCACCGCTTCCTGGGCTTCCCGAACATCTGGTTCAAGCGCAACGCCACCGGTGAGACCGCCCTCGGCGCCCTGCTCCCGATGACGTCGGGCGGCAAGCCGATCGACTTCACCGACCCCGGTGACGACGACGTCTTCGGTGTCTCCCAGGTCGAGCAGTTCTCCTGGAAGGGCCTGCTGGACTTCTCCACCTGCACCGAGTGCGGCCGCTGCCAGTCGCAGTGCCCC
>JABFYB010000445.1 GCA_013361475.1 Hamadaea sp. | reverse complement strand
ACTCCTAGGATTTCTCAAGATCAATTGAGTAGAGGAACACGTTGTACGGTCCCCAGAGGGAGAGGTTGAAGTAGATCCGGCGGCCGTCTTCGCCGGTCACCGGGTATTGGAAGGGTGCGTAGAGCCCGGGGTGCCCGGCCGCGTCCACGACGGTGCGCGGCTCGCTCCACGGCCCCCAAGGGGTGATGCCCTCCCGCAGGACGACGCCGTCGCCCTCGCGCAGGTACATCATGATCCACCGGTCGAGATACGAGTTGTACGCCACCGACAGCTCGCCGACGGTGTCGTCGACGATCAGGACCGCCCGGTCCCGTTCGGTGGCCCAGATGGGGCCGGTGGAGTCGGCGCCGGCGTAGTACCGGTAAGCCGACGGGTCCTCGACCTGCGCGGCGGGTACGCGCATGAGGCGTACGCCGCCGAACCGGCCGGCCGGGATGGCCCAGAAGTAGAGCTGGTCCACCCCGCCGTCGAGGACGTGCGCGACGCTGACCTGGATGAATCCGGAGTCACCCGGCCACGTCGTCTGATCCAGCCGGGTCCAGTTCTGCCCGCCGTCGGTGGAGCGGGCCAGCCCGGCGTGGTTGGCGTCCCAGCGGCCCGGGTCGCCCCAGTGCCGCACCGACATGTAATAGAGGTACATGGTCGTCCCCACGGCGAACCCGTACGTGGGGATGACGGTCATCTCGACGTCGTCGACCTTCTTACTGTCGAGCAGCTCTTTGGCGAGCCCGATCTCGTCGGTCACCATTCCGGTCAGGCGTACGCCGTCGGCCGGGTCGCGATCGGTGGTGTAGCCGAGCACGTTCGACCGCCAGAAGCTGCCACCGGCACCGGTCTGCCCGTCCGTCCGCTCGCCGAAGGTGTCGCCGAAGACGAGGTACGTCGTGTCCCCGACGGCGAACACCGAGCCCAGGTCGGTCCCGTGCACGGCGTACTTGTCCGTGCCGCCCGGCACGCCGGTGACCTGGCCGATCTCGGTCAGGTTGCCGGCGCCCGTCAGCACGAAGGGCTTGTCGGTACGCGGGTCCAGCACGGTCACGGTCTCTCCTGACGAGCTCGTGCACCCGGCGGCGAGCAGCGCCACCACGAGCAGAGCGGACGTTCGGGCTCGGCGGATCACAGCCGGGGCAGTCGCTGGGCGACCGGCGGCAGGGTGAACGGCTTGTGCGGCAACTCCTGGTACCAGTACGCGACCGACGACAGGTCGTCGTTGCGCCGGTTGGCGTGGCCGTGCTCGATGGTCACCCGGATGGAGCTGCGGAACGGCACGGGATCTTCGATGTGGAACCGGTAGAGCGAGATCTGCCCACTCCAGTTCTCCCCGCCGGGCAGCGTGATCCCGTGGTACGGAGCGTGGTAGGTCTCGCTGGGGCACCAGGCGGTGTTGAAGTAGTCCTCAGTCCCGGTGCCGTGCAGGCTCGGCGGGAACGCCTCGCCGTCGATGAAGATCATGTCGTCGCCTTCGCCGTACCAGTTCCAGTCGGCGGTGTGGCGCAAGTTGGTCACGTTGAGCACGCAGCCCACGTAGTGGCCGCGCCCCTCGGCGTCCAGGATCGTGTAGTTGCCCGCGCCGTCGAGGTTGCTGCCGGAGAACAGCCAGTCGGAGTTCGACAGGTCACCCTGCTCGATCCCGTCGGTGGGCGATTCCCGGCGCCACTGCGCGTGGAATCGGCCCAGGTCCGCGCCCAGCTCGTCGAACTGGTCGTAGTCGATGTAGTAGTAGAACCACAGGACCTCCGACTCGCACTCACTGGTGAGTTCGAACCGGGCGCGGGTGGCGAACGGCATGTGGAAGAAGCAGTTGAACGCCTTGCCGTCCTGCGGGCTCATCTGCAGCGGCGCGGAGACGAAGTTCGCGGTGCGGCCGTGGCCGACCCCGAAGAAGTCGCCGAGCGGCACGAGCACGCTCGGGTGCTCGGCGTCGTCCCAGTAGACCCGCAGGACCAGTTTGCGCAAGAAGTCACGATCGGCGGTGGCAGGCGTGGCCGCGTCGCGCGGGGCGACGGTCATCCAGATGTGGTTGATCGATCCCGCGCCCTGGATGTCGGCGAGTGTCACGGTTTCGCCGGGGTGGACGGTGACCCGGTCGTCGTTGCCGCCGCTCCGGTCCCAGCTCGACTCCCGCCGGCGGCGGTGTGGCCGCAACCGGGGCAGGTCCCGAAGGCTGCTGCCGTATGAACCGTAGTTCACGCTGTCCCCTCTCTAGTGGTCCGGCGGCGACGCTGCCGTGCGGACCGATCCGATGATCGCAGGATGATCTATGCCTTGACCAGGGCGAAGTCGTCGTGCTGGAGCCACATGTCGCCGTTGTCGGTCCAGATTCCGGCGAACACCTCGACCTGCGTACGCCCGCCGCTGTTGAACGACACCGTGAAGCGGGTCCACGA
>JABFYB010000529.1 GCA_013361475.1 Hamadaea sp. | reverse complement strand
AAGGACGCCGGCGGGCAGGAGATCCACGAGGCGTTGCGGCGCGTGCACGACGATCAGGCGGTCCTCGACCCGGCCGTCCAGCGGCACCTCGTCTCAGCGTTGGCCGCGCCCGCGCACGGGTCGCTCACGCCACGGGAGACCGAGGTGCTGATGCTCATCGCCGAAGGCCTGTCCAACACCGAGATCGCCACGCGGCTGTTCGTCACCGAGGCGACGGTGAAGACGCACATCAACCACCTGCTCGCCAAGATCGGCGTACGCGACCGGGCCCAGGCGGTCCGGTACGCGTACCAGCAGGGCCTCATCTCCGCCACCTGACCACGGTGTAGACCGAGTCGCTGAGGTTATCCACAGGGGATGGTGATCTTCGATGTGACCGCCTACGGTCTGGCTCATGATCGTGAACGGAGATCGGTCCGCCACCGAGGTCCGGGTCTCGCCGCAGGTGCTCCGATCGGCGGCCGACGCGACGACTGAGCTGGCCGGGCAGGCGAGCCGGGCACTGCGCGACGTGTCCGACGACATGACGTACGCGGCCAGGTCGCTGCGGGACTGGTCGACCGGCGGCGCGCTGACCGAGTTGATGGATCTCTGGGATCGTGAGGAGACGGCGTTCGGCCGGGAGATGGCGGGCCTGGCGGACGGGTTGCAGAAGTCGGCGGCCAACTACGAGCACGCCGACGCTGCGAGCGCGGCGGACTTCGGGACGATCCGGTGACCGGCGGGTTCGTCCAGTTGCGCGACACCCGTTTCGTCGCCCTGGGTCAGGCCGCCGACGCGTGGCAGGCATACGGGCGGCGGGCGGCGACCCTGGAGGACCGGTCGGTGCACACCCTCATCGGGCCGTTGCACCGGTCGGGCTGGGCCGGCCCGGCCGCCTCGGCGGCGCTGCCCCGGGTGGACGCGGTCGACGACCAGTTCGAGATCAGGGCGCGTACCGCCCGACTGGTCGACGTCGTCCTGGACGAGGCGGCCGCGCGCTTCGCCCAATTGCAGACCGCCCTGCACGATCAGCTCGAAGCCGCCCAGGCCGCCGGGTTCCGGGTCGGCGAAGACGGCGTCGCCCGGCCGTTCCACGACGAGGACGGTTCGGCCGCCGACGAGTGGACCCGCCGCATCGCCGACGTCGTCCATCAGGCCCAACGGCTGGACGAGCAGGTGGCCGGCGTCCTCGGTGGGCTGCGGCCGGACGGGCACGGGCGCACCGGCGCGGACGACTGGAACCGTATGTCCGACGCCGCCACCGGGGTGGCCGCCTGGCTCGGTGTCGACCCGAAACGCGTACCCCGGCCGGGCAGCGACCCCCAGCGGGTCGCCGACTGGTGGAAAGGCCTGACCGACCAGCAACGACAGCTCTACCTCGACGCGTACCCGCAGTTGGTCGGCAACCTCGACGGGCTGCCGGCCGCCGACCGCGACACCGCGAACCGGCTGGCGCTGCGGTCGCATCTCGCCGAGCTGACCGGCGCCGGTGACGACCAGGACCGCGACCTCGAACGCAGCCGGCGGCTCCTCGACCGGCTCGAACGCAACGAGTACGGCGACCCGAAGGAGCAGCTGTTCCTGCTCGGCCTCGACAACACCGGCGACGGCCGGGCGATCGTGGCCGTCGGCAACCCCGACGACGCGGCCAACACCTGCGTGCTCGTGCCCGGAGTGGGGACGACACTGGACGGCATGAGCGGCGAGATCGACCGGGCCACCACGATGCAGCGCGGCGCGTACGCCCAAGCCGTCGGCACCGGCGAGAGCGTCAGCGTCATCGCCTGGCTCGGCTACGACTCCCCGGAGGCCGACTGGTCGGCGATCAGCCACAAACGGGCCGAGGCCGGCGCGCCGCTGCTGGACGGATTCGTCGACGGACTGCACGTCACCCATGGCAGCGGCCCCGCGCACACCAGCGTCCTCGGCCACAGCTACGGCAGCACCGTCGTCGGCAACGCCGCCCACTCCGGCGACGGCCTGGCCGCCGACGACATCATCACCGCAGGCAGCCCCGGGATGGACGTCAACACGGTCGCCGACCTGCAGATCGATCCGCACCACGTGTGGGCCGGTGCGGCGAAGGACGATCCGATCGCCGGCCCGCTGGGCAGCATCTGGGGCATCCACGACAACGAGCCGACCGACCCCAGCTTCGGGGCCAACCGGTATCACGTCGACACGTCCGGGCACAGCGGCTACTGGGCGTCCGACAGCCAGAGCCTGGCCAACATCAGCCGGATCGTCATCGGCGACTACGATCGCGTCACCCTCGACCACGGCCGCGCGCCATGATCGCGTTCGCCGCCCGAGCGTTCGCCGCCCTGTTCGCCCTGCTGACGCTGGCCGCTTGCACCACGAAGGACGAGACGATGACGACCGTGCCCATCGCTACCCTGGCCGACACCCAGGCGCAGGTCCAGAGCCGGCTGACCGCGATCATCACCGAACTCGCAACGGCGGCTCCGACAGCGGCCCACGACCCGGCGACCGCCAAGATCGGGCCCGCGCCCTGCGGCGACAACGGACCGGAGTACCAGGTCACCGCGACCGACAGCGTCCTGCTCGACGGGGCGCAGCACCGCAACGCGCTCGCCGTCCTCGGTGAACAGCTGGCGCTGCAGGGATACACGTCCATCACGAGCCGGCAGTTCAGCGACGGCGTCGGCGGCGAACTCAACCTGCGCACCGGCGACGGCTACACGGCCACCATCAGCAGCGGGAAAGGCAACCACGGGCTGGCGGTCATCGTCGCGTCGCCGTGCTACCGCACGCCGGACGGCGACTACCCCGGCTGAGCGACCTTCTCGGCCGATCTGTGATGGATCAGACGTGAACGGCGGGGCCGACCTCGGTCGGCCCCGCGACGATCTATGCTAGATCGTGGTGACGTTGTCCGCCTGCGGGCCCTTCTGTCCCTGCTTGACCTCGAACTGGACCTTCTGGCCCTCGTCGAGCTGCCGGTAGCCACTGCTGGCGATGGCAGAGTAGTGCACGAAAACGTCAGGGCCGCCGTCGTCCTGCTGGATGAAGCCGAACCCCTTTTCGGCGTTGAACCACTTCACGGTTCCTGTTGCCATGTGCCGTCTCCCATTCGGGTGCGGAATTGCAGACCTGCGAAAAGAACGAAGGCCGTATCACCTTGACCGATCCGCACATGTCCACCGTAGCGCCAGAACGTCCCGGAGGAGGCCTCGTGTCCGACATAATCGTCCCAGTCGAGATCGAAAGCCCGGTCACGGCGGTGCAATTTCTCCGCGGAATGATGGCCGACGGCGCGTCCCACGATGCGGCCGGAGACCAGCTCGTGTTCAGCCCGGTGGTGATGGTCCCCGAGATCGGCCTCTACCTCGCGGTGGACGCCATCCTCTTCTGGGCGCGACTCGAAGCCGCGGCGAGGATGCCGCTGCCCGCGCCGTTCTGGGCATCCGCCTGGGCGGGCGGGCAAGCCGTCGCCCGTTACGTCCTCGACAATCCCGACGTCGTCCGGGGCAAGTCCGTCCTGGACATCGGGTCCGGCTCCGGGCTGGCCGCCATCGCGGCGGCCAAGGCCGGCGCGCGTGTGGTGGCCAACGACATCGATCCCCTCGCCGTGGCGTCGATCCGGGTGAATGCCGAGGCCAACGCCACCGACGTGACGCCGCACCTCGGCGACCTGCTCGACGGGACCGGGCATGAGGCCGACGTGGTCCTGGTCGGCGACGCGTTCTACAACGAGGAGATCGCCGCCGTCCTGCTGCCGTATCTGTACCGGGTCTTGGCGGCGGGCGGGCGCGTGCTCATCGGCGACCCCGAGCGCGGATACCGGCCCGAACAAGGACTGGAGCTGCTCGCGACCTACCACAACCCCGGCATCGGCACCTTCGGCGACTCGTACCTCGACGAGGTCAAGGTCTTCGAACTCCTGCCCGCCGCACGCTGAGCAGCACCCCGCTGGATCAGGGTTCCCGGTCGAATCTCGCACCATGATTCGACCGGGAACCCTGATCCAGCGCTCACAGGCGGACGGCGGCCAGTGCGGGCGGCAGCTCAGTCGCGGCCGCACAGCGCGCACTGGCTGCGCCGGCGCAGGTGGTAGCCGATCGCGGCGAGCACCAGCGCGACACCCCACAGCGGCCAGAACAGCATGGGGGAGACCTCCCGGACGGCGTCGGCGCCTTGGAAGGCGAACACGCCGGGCGTGGCCACGAACGCCATGATGCCCACCGCCACGGCGGGGACGGTGGCCAGCTTGATCGGCACCCGCTTGCCGGCCAGCCCGATCATCCACCGGGGGAACCGCTCGCCCCAGGGCCGGATGAGCCCCACGGTGAGAATCGCGCCGATCGCCGCCGCCGTGCCCAGCGCCAGCCCGACCCAGAACGCACCGTCGCTCTTGAACTCCGGGATGTCCGACGAGTCGACCCCGCCCAGCCCCACGTTGAAGATCCACAGGAAGCGGAAGACCGTGTACACGAGGGGAGTGGTGGCGGCGACGTAGACCGCCCAGCGCCCCCAGCGGCGGGCCGCTTCCCGGCTCGTCCAGCGCCCCTCGCCGCCGCACTCGACGCAGGCATTGCGGGTCAGCCGCTGCCAGCGCAGGAGCGTACGGGCCAGCAGCAGGCCGGCGACGACACAGAGCACCTCGGTCAGCAGCGCCCAGGTGAACACCTCGGCCGGATCGAACTTGTGCCAGACGCCGAACGGCGTACCGATGATCAGGATGGGGGTGTACCCGGCGATGATGAGCAGGCGGGCGTCGGTCATCACGACGACGAGCCCGGCGACCACCGTCCAGCCACCTATGAGGACAGCCGTGCGGGCCACCCCCGTCAGGCGTACCACTGGCTGAGCGGTGAGCGCGAAAGCGGCCACGGCCGCGCCGAGCAGGACCACCGCGAAGATCGGCGCGCTCACCTGGGGATCCACGGAGCGCAAGAGGTGGGTCGTGTTCTGCCGGTCGCCGGGACCGAACGGGAAGCCGCCGGTGACCGCCCAGATCAACGCGAGGAGCGCGAAGAGCGCGAGGTACGCGGTCGTCAGCCGGATCTTGAAGATCGTCATGCTTCCACCGTCGCGGAACGCCCTGGTCAGGGGTTCCCTCGCGGGAGGGAGCCGACCGGCCCGGCCGGGGGAGAATCAGCCGCCGGGCGTGACGAAGCCGGACTCGTAGGCGGCGATCACCGCCTGGGTACGGTCGCGCGCGCCCAGCTTGGCCAGCAGATTGGCGACGTGGGTCTTGACCGTCTCGACGCCGACGAACAGCCGGCCGGCGATCTCGGCATTGGACAGTCCGGTCGCGATCAGCCGCAGGATCTCGGCCTCGCGCTCGGTGAGCTGCGCGGGCAGCGGCTTGGGCCGGGCGTGGCCGGCGATCATCGCCCGCAGCGCGGCCGGGAAGACCAGCGACTCGCCCGCCGCCGCGACCCGGACGGCCTCCAGCACCTCGGCCGGGCGGGCCCGCTTGAGCAGGAAACCGCTGGCCCCGGCCCGCAACGCGGCGTAGACGTACTCGTCGTTCTCGAACGTCGTGATGACGATGATCTTCGGTGGCTGCGCGGACACCGCGAGAAGCCGTTCGGTCGCGGTGATGCCGTCGACGAGGGGCATGCGCACGTCGATGAGCAGGACGTCCGGACGATGCCGGGCGACGAGGTCGGGCACGTCGGCGCCGTCGGCGCCGGTCCCGACCACGGTCATGTCCGGTGCGGCGCCGACGATCGCGGCCAGGCCCACCCGGATCAGCTCGTCGTCGTCCACCAGCGCTACGCGAACGGCAGCCACGCCGTCACCCGCCATCCCGCCCCCTCGTCCGGTCCTGCCTCGAATCGCCCGCCCAGCAGCGCGACCCGCTCACGCAAGCCGGCCAGTCCGCGTCCGCCGCCGGTGCGTGGCGTCGGCGAGCCGCCGGGCCCGTTCGTGATCTCGACGGTCACGGTCCGTTCGCCTACCGCCACTGTCACCTGCGGGTACGCGTCGTCCGCGTGCCGGGCGGCGTTCGTGAGTCCCTCTTGGACAATCCGGTACGCCTCCCGCCGGACCACGCCGGGCAGCCGCCCGAGATCCCCGGTGATCTTCGCATGGGGTGCGAGGTCGAGGATGCTGCCGGTGGGCGATTCGTCGCGTTCCTTGCGCAGGTCGCGGCGGAGCAGACCGAGCACGTGATCCAGGTCGGCGGCGGCTTCCCGGCTGCGTTCCTCGATCGCGATCAGCGCCCGTTCAGCGAACGCGGGATCGCTGCGCAGCAGTTCCCGGGCCGCCCCGGCCTGCACGACCGCCACCGTCAACGCGTGCCCGACCGAATCGTGCAGCTCCCGGGCCAGGCGATTATGTTCCAGCAGCAGCTCCTGGCGCTCCTCCAGCGCCCGGATCCGTTCGACGGTCGACGGGCCGAGCAGTACCGGCGCCATCAACCTCGCCAGCGCCGCCAGCCCGGCGACGGCGTACGCGGCCACGATCAGCTCACCCGCCGTGAGCGCCACCCCGGCGACGAGGTGGTAGCTCACGGCCAGCACTGGTCCCACCGGCAGCAGGACGATGAGGACCGCGGCCACCACCGCACCGCCCCCGACGTGCAGGAAGTACCACAACGCCGCCCGGAGCCGGGTCTGCGCGTCCAGCGGCGTGCCCGGCAGCGGATCGGGCAAGTCGACGTCGAGCAGCGTACGCGCGGCCGCGATCTGCAACCCGCGCGTCGCCGGGAGGAGCGCCGGGGTGAGCCCGATGGCCGCGCCGATGCCGATCAGTGGAACTGCGACCGCCCCGCCGTTGGTCTGCCACACTTCGGCCAGCGCCCAGGCCAGCACGGCGTACGGGGTGGCGATGACGCTGCCGAGCAGGAGGTAGACGCCGCGACGGCCGACCGTGCGGAGCGGGTCGAGCAGGCGGCGGAACGACATCGACCCAGCCTAACCGGCGTGTGATCCGGCCCGGCGTCGCCGCCAGTACGCCACCGTCAGCGCCCCGAGCAGCGGACCCCACACTACCAGCGGCAGGTACATCGCGATCGCGAGAATGCCTTTCCAATGATGCACTGTCAGCGGATCGGGGACCGTCATGGGCTGGCCGGTGATGGTCCGGGAGAACGGCACCGTCAGCAGCGCCGCCGTCCAGATCACGGTGAGAAGGGCGGCCCCGGCGGCGGCCGGGACGACCGCGGCGAACGGCGGGACGCGTCGACCCCGAAGTGCGGGTATCCACCGCGGAAACACCTCGCCCCAGCGTGCCACCAGACCGACCGCGGCGAACGCGACCACCTCCGAGAAGACCGACAACAGCACGACGTAGACGCTGGTCGGCATACCCAGCGTCCGGTCCTGCCCGGCGAAGACGGCCGGGCCGCCGTAGACGATCGGCAGATGCAGCGTCCAGCCGGAGATGCGCCACAGACTCGACGGGACGACGGTCAACGGGACGACGACGGCGGCGATCCGGGCCCATCGCGGCACGCCCGCGACGGGCGTGTGGGCGGTGGCCCACGCGGAGCGAATACTCATGCCGCCAGCCTCCCGGCGCAGCGTGGAGGTGAGATCCCTCGGGCGGGGGAGGTGCGCTCACCGCCGCGAGGGATCGCGAGGACGGGGTACCGTCGGATTCGCCTTCCGACGCGAGGACGCCACATGGTGCATCCGCTCGACGATCCCGTTCGCTCCGCGCTCAGCGGCCCGCACGCCCACCTGGCGCAGCAGCGTGGCCGCATTCTGCGGTACCCGCCCGACGTCCTGCGGTTCATCGCGATCCCGGATCCGGCCACGCCCACCGATTGGGCGGATGTGGCCGCGCTGGTCGGGCCGGATCAGGTCCCCGTGGCGGGCGTCGTCGTGCTGCCGCCGGCCGGATGGCAGGTCACCGGCGTGGGACCCGGCCTGCAGCTCGTGACCGACCGCGACCATCCGTCACCGCCGCCCGGTGGCGTTCCAGACGACGATGTCGTGCGGCTCGGCCCAGCCGATCTGCCGGAGATCGTGGCGTTCGTCGCGCGTCACCGCAACGGCCGAGTCTTCCTGCCCCGGACCCTGGAACTGGGCGTCTACCTCGGCATCCGCCGCGAGGGTGCGCTGGTCGCGATGGCAGGCGAACGGCTGCGTCCGGTGGGCTGGACTGAGATCAGTGCGGTCTGCACCGATCCGGGCCACCGGCGGCAGGGCCTGGCGGCGCGGCTGCTCCGCGTCCTGCTCTCCGGCATCCACGCCCGCGGGGAGAACGCCTTCCTGCACGTGGCCGACGACAACGTCGCCGCGCTCGGACTCTACGACCAGTTCGGCTTCCGGCTGCGGCGGCCGATCACGATGGCGGCGGTGCACATCCCTGGTGGCCGTGATCTAGGCTGACGGGCCGTGGGCTTTCGGATACGCAAGACCTTTCAGGTTCTGCCCGGTGTGCGGCTGACCGTGTCCAAGAGCGGCATCGGCTACTCGGTCGGCGTACGCGGGGCGCGGCTGACGCGGACGGCTCGGGGCCAGGTCATCGGCACTGTCGGCATTCCCGGCACGGGCATGTCGTACGTCAAGACGTTGCGCGGTTCGAAGAAGGCCCCACGCAAGACCGCCCCGGCTCAGCGCGCTGCGGCGGCCGAGGTCGCCGCGCCCGAGGTGGAGGGCATCCCGGCGCCGCCGGAGCCCGCGTTGTTCGCGCCCCGGGCGGAGAAGCGGCTCTACCGGGCGCTGATCAGCGACCCGGATCCGGCGGCGATCGCCGAGATCGGCGCGGACTATCCGGAGTGGGCGCCGCTGTGCGACACCCTCGACGGGCTGCTGGCGTACCGGGACGAGGACTTCGACCGGGCGGAGGAGGCGCTGGCGGCGGCGTTCGACTCGGGTCGGGACGCGGCTCGTCATCCGTTCATCCGCCGGTACGCGCCGTACGCGAGCGTGGAACTCGAACTCGCGCCCGGGGTCGAGGTGATGCTGCCGATCAGCCGGGAGGCGGTCGGGCTGACGTTGGCCGAGTTGTATCAGTACAGCGACCGGCTCGGGCTCGCGATCGAGACCGTCGAGCAACTCGAGCCGACCTTCTCGGCGGCCGTCTCGCTGGCCGAGTTGTACAGCGAGGCCGGCCACCACGACGAGGTCGTCGACATGACGAACGGGCTGACGGCGGAGAGCGACGGGCACGCCCTGCTGCTGGTGCTGCGCGGCCGGGCGCTGCGCGAACTGGACTACTTCGAGGCCGCGCGCGAGGCCCTCAAACAGGTCGTCAACAAGCGGACCATCGACGTCGAGATCCGGCTGCGCGCGTTGCTGGAACGCGCCAACACCTATCTGGCCGAGAACAAGCCCGGGTACGCCCGCAAGGACCTCGAACGCATCCTGGCCGAGGACGCCGGGTACCCGGGGCTGGCCGAAGCCTTGAAGGAGCTGAACGGTTAGCCGTCCGGGCGGGTCAGGTACGCGGCCGGAAGACACCCATCCGGTCGACGCCCTCCTGGATGACGCCGTACGAGTTCTCCGGCACCGCATTCCACGCCCCGGCGAGCTGGCCGAACGGTTCGGAGACGACCAGGCGGGACTCGTCGGACGCGTGCGGCAGCCACGGATGCTCGGGATACAGATCGCGTAGCGCCCGGACGTCGGTGCTGAAGAACAGCGAGCGCGAATGGCGGGCGGTCGAGTAGCGGAACACCCAGAGGCGTTCGCCGTCGGAGGTCGCGACGGTCATCTGCAACGCGTCCGGTACGCCGTGCACCGCCGCGGTGGCCTCCACGAGCCCGGCCATGCGAGCGACCGCGGCGGGTGGATCGTCGGCGAGCCCGAACGTCAGCGCCAGGAAGAACATCAGCTCCGAGTCGGTCGACCCTTCGATCGACGGGTACAGCTCGGGGTCCACGGCCAGGACGAGATCGCGTTTCAGCTTGCCGTACTGGGCGATCGCGCCGTTGTGCATCCACATCCACGGGCCGAAGCGGAACGGGTGGCAGTTGCTCTCCTGTACCGGTGTGCCGGTGGAGGCCCGGATGTGGGCGAGGAAGATCTGCGACTCGATGTGCGTGGCGAGGTTGCGCAGGTTCCGGTTGTTCCAGGCCGGGTCGACGCTGTGGAACACGGTCGGCTCCCGGCCGACGTACCAGCCGACGCCGAACCCGTCGCCGTTGGTCGTCTCGACTCCCAGCTTGGAGTGCAGACTCTGATCGATCAGCGAATGGGTCGGCTTGTAGATCAGCTCCTCCAGCGCGATCGGCGAGCCGTAGTAGGCGAGCCAGCGACACATGCCACCACGATGATC
>JABFYB010000316.1 GCA_013361475.1 Hamadaea sp. | reverse complement strand
CGGCGAGCCGACCTGGCAGAAATAGTCAGCTGAGTCGTCTGGCCTGATCCGCCGGTCCGCTACAGCCGGACAGCCCAAGATTCGACGCGGATCACTGATCCGTCCGGGCGTCGTCCGCGTAGACTTCGACAACGCCAGTCTGGTGCGCGCGGGATAGCATGCACCACAATGGACAGTGGGGTCGGCTTGGGTTTCCCGGGACACGGCGGCGACGCCGAGGTCATCCTGGTCGTCGACGACGACCGCGACATCGTGCGGTTCGTCGAGGTGAACCTGCGGCTGCACGGCTTCGAGGTGATGACCGCCCACGACGGGGAAGAGGCGCTGACCGTCATCGAGCAGCGGCGCCCCGATCTGGTCATCGTGGACCTGATGATGCCCACTTTGGACGGCATCGGGCTGACCCGGCGGCTGCGCGCCGACCCGCTGATGGCGGCGTTGCCGATCATCATGCTGACGGCCCGGGCGATGACCGCCGACAAGGTGCTCGGCCTGTCCGCCGGAGCCGACGACTACCTCGTCAAGCCGTTCGACACCCTGGAACTGGTCGCCCGCGTCCGCTCGACGCTGCGGCGCAACCAGGAGTATCGCGAGGTGTCGCCGCTGACCGGGCTGCCCGGCAACACCCGCATCCTGCGGGAGATCTCCGACCGGGTGCAGAGCGGCTGCGACTACGCGGTCTGCTACATCGACGTCGACCGGTTCAAGACGGTCAACGACGCGTACGGGTTCGGCCGGGGGGACGAGTTCATCACCGCGCTGGCCCGGTCGCTGCATCGGGCGGTCGCCGAGGCCGGCCTGCCGCCGGTGTTCCTCGGGCACGTCGGCGGCGACGACTTCGTCCTCGTGCTCACCCCCGACCAGGTACGCCCCGTGACCACCCGGTCGGTGGAGCTGTTCGAGTCGGCCGCGGACGACCTCTACGACCCCGAGGCGGCCGCGCGCGGTTACCTGGAGCTGACCGATCGCCGGGGCAACGTGCAGCGGGCCAACCTGGTCACCCTCTCGATCGGGGTCGCCTTGTCGACGGCTCGGCAGTTCGACGACCCGCGCGAGGTGATCGCGGCGGCGTCGGAGATGAAATCGGTCGCCAAGAGCCAGCCGGGCTCGTTCGTGGCGATCGACCGCCGCCGGATGGACGACGAGCCGGAGAGCGGGGGATTCGGCGACTACAGCACTCCGCCGCACGGCATCCCGCTGCCGCGGACGCCCTCCGAGCACGGCGCTGAGCTGTGATCAAGGTATCCCGGGCAGCCCGGGGCTGACCCCTGTGCCGGCTCTGCGGGAAGATGTGCCCATGACGGAGGCCACACCCGCCGAGCACGCCGCGATGGCCCGGGCGATCGAACTCGCCGCTCGCGGTCTCGGCACGACCAGCCCGAACCCCGTGGTGGGCTGTGTGATCCTGGACAGCTCGGGGGAGGTCGCCGGCGAGGGCTTCCACGCGTACGCCGGTGGGCCGCACGCCGAGATCGTGGCGCTCGCGCAGGCGGGGGAGCGGGCCAAGGGCGGCACCGCGGTGGTGACCCTGGAGCCGTGCAATCACACCGGCCGGACCGGCCCGTGCAGTCAGGCCCTGATCCGGGCCGGCGTGGCGCGCGTGGTGATCGCCGTCCTCGACCCGACCGACGCCGCCAAGGGTGGCGCGGAGACCCTCCGGGAATCCGGCGTGCAGGTCGTCGCCGGCGTACGCGAGGCCGAGGCGACCCGGGGCAACGTCATGTGGCTGTCCTCGGTCCGCCGCAAGCGCCCGTACCTCATCTGGAAGTTCGCCTCCACAGTGGATGGAAGGTCGGCGGCGGAGGACGGGACCAGCATGTGGATCACGTCCGAGGCCTCCCGGATGGACGTGCACGCGCTCCGGGGCACGGTGGACGCGATCATCGTCGGCGTCGGCACCGTCATCGCCGACGACTCCCGGTTGACCGCTCGGAATCTCCGGGACGGCAGCCTGGCCATCCGGCAACCACTGCGCGTCGTCGTGGACTCCGTCGGGCGTACCCCTGAGAACGCGAAGGTCAGGGACGGCGCGGCCGCGACCTGGATCGCGACCTCGGCCGAGGTGGGCGCGGACGCCGACGGGCGCGTGGACCTGGTGGCGCTGATGAGCCGGATGTATGAGCGGGGCGTGCGCAGCGCCCTGCTGGAGGGCGGCCCCACGCTGGCCGGAGCGTTCCTCGCGGCCGGGCTGGTCGACAAGATCGTCGGGTACGTGGCGCCGAAGCTGCTCGGCGGCGGCCCGGCGGCGCTCATGGGCGCCGGTGTGAAGACCATCACCGAGGCGATCGAACTCGATGTCACCGACGTTGACCGGGTTGGACCGGATCTCCGGATCACCGCCGTGCCGAAGAGGGAGAATTAGGCGTGTTCACCGGCATTGTCGAGGAGCTGGGCGAGGT
>JABFYB010000628.1 GCA_013361475.1 Hamadaea sp. | reverse complement strand
GCCTCTACCTGGTCTTCCTCGGCTTCCCGCTGGTCTGGCTGCTGTCGATCAGCTTCAAGGAGCCGCGCGAGATGGTCGAGCTGCACCCGACCCTGATCCCGAAGCACCCGACGTTGCAGAACTACGTCACCGCCTTCACGGAGCAGGATCTGGCGCGCTCGGCGCTGAACAGCCTCATCGTCGCGTCCGCCTCGGCGGCGCTGACCGTGCTCCTGGCGCTGCCGGCGGCGTACTCGCTGGTGCGCTTCAAGACCCGGCTCAGCACGATCACCCTCGGCTGGGTGCTGGTCAGCCAGCTCTTCCCGTTCGTGTTGCTGGTCATCCCGCTGTTTCTGATCCTGCGGGAAGCCGGCCTGACGAACACCCGGTTCGGCCTGATCCTGGTGTACGTCACCTGGTCGCTGCCGTTCGCGTTGTGGATGCTCCAGGGCTTCGTCCGCGGCATCCCGCGCGAACTGGAGGAGGCCGCGTCGGTCGACGGCGCGTCCCGGCTGCAGGTGCTACGCCGGGTCGTGGCACCACTCCTCGCGCCGGGGCTGGTGGCGACCTCGCTGTTCGCCTTCATCAGCGCCTGGAACGAGTTCTTCTTCGCATTGGTCCTGCTCAAGAGCCCGGAGCTGGCGACGCTGCCGGTGACCCTGGCTCGCTTCGTCGGCGTGGAGGGGATCGCGCGGCTCGGGCCGCTGGCGGCGGGTTCGCTGCTGGCCACCCTGCCCAGCCTGGTCTTCTTCGCCGTGCTTCAGAAGCGTCTCGCCGAAGGCTCCCTGGCGGGCGCGGTCAAGGGTTAAACGGTTAGGGATGGGAAAACCTCAATGGAGAGATCGCCCGTGAACATCAACAGAAGATCGCTGCTGGCCCTGCCCGGCCTCGTGGCGACGGCCGCCTTCCTCGCGGCCTGTGGCGACGACAAGGAGCCGGAGACGACCGGCCCGGTCAAGCTGCGGTTCCTCAGCCTCGCCTGGCAGAAGGAGTCGCTGGCGGCCAACAAGCAGATCGTGGACGACTGGAACAAGGCCAACCCCGACATCCAGATCGAGTACGTGCAGGGCGACTGGAACTCCGTCCACGACCAGCTGCTGACCTCCTTCGAGGGCGGCGACGCGGCGGACATCATCCACTACGAGTCGGCCGCGCTGGGCGAGTTCGCCAAGCAGGGCTACCTCGCCGACCTCAGCTCGCTGATTCCCGCCGAGTTCAAGGCGGAGATCTCCGACAAGGTCTGGCAGACCGTCACGGTCGACGGCAAGGTCGTCGGCGTGCCGTTCCTGCTGGAGTCGCAGGTCGTGCTGGCCAACAAGAAGCTGCTCGACGCGGCCGGGATCACGGTGCCCGCCGCGAACGCCCCGTGGACCTGGGACGAGTTCGCGGCCAACGCCAAGAAGCTGACCAAGCCGGGTCAGTACGGCGTGGCCTGGGCGCTCAAGTCGCCGACCAACCGGGTGATGAACCTGGCGCTCAACTACGACGGCGCCTTCTTCTACGAAGAGGGCGGCAAGTGGACGGTCAAGGTCGGCGACGGCGAGAAGGCGGTCCCGCAGCGCATCCACGACATGGTCTACGTCGACAAGTCCGCGTCGCCCGAGGCGCTGTCCTTCGGCAGCACCGACCCGCTGCCGGGCTTCTTCGGCGGCAAGTACGCCATGCTCCCGGGCTCGATCTACCTGCGGCAGCAGATGATCGAGCAGGCGCCCAAGGACTTCGAGTGGGTCACCCTGCCCGCGCTCAAGGGCACCTCGCAGAACCAGGCGGCCAACCCGCAGACCATCTCGATCAGCGAGGACTCCAAGGCCAAGACGCAGGCCATGAAGTTCATCGCGAACTTCCTCAACGCCACGAACATGGCCAAGCTGGCCCACGGCGACTGGCTGGTGCCGACCGGCAAGGCGGCCGGCGCGCAGCTCGTCCAGTCCACCCAGGGCAAGCAGGGCTGGGACGTGGCCGTGGCCAGCGCCGACACCCTGGTTCAGGCGCCGTTCCAGCGGGCCACGGGCTACCCCGAGTGGAAGTCGAAGATCGCCACCCCGGCGCTCCAGCAGTACTTCGCCAACAAGATCTCGATCGATCAGCTGGCGAAGACGCTGGAGGACGGCGGAAAGCAGGTCCTGAAGTAGTGCTCCTCGCCAAGAGCATCGGGTGCCTCGCCGGCGCCGCCGTGGGTGATGCCCTCGGCGGCGCCGTCGAGGGCCACTCGGCGGAAGAGATTCGGGACCGCTACGCGGGACCCGTCACGGGGATCGTCCCGCCGATGCGGGCGCCTGAGGACAAGCCGACCGCGCCCTACGCCAAGGGGCACGGCCGGATCACCGACGACACCCTCGTGACCCACGCGCTCGTCCGGGCGTACTCGCGCAAGCGGGACCACCTGGACGCGTACGACATGGCCGGGCTACTCGTGCCCGACCTGCTGGAGAAGATCGTGTGGGTGCCCGATCTGCAGCGCGAGACCGTCGCGCTGCATCGGCTCGCGGCCGGCGAACGGCACCTGATCACCCAGCTCCACTTCGCCCACGCCGATCCCCGCGAGGCCGGCGTCGGCAACGCCGTGAACTGCGGCGCGGCCATGTACATCGCGCCGGTGGGCATCGTCAACGCGGGCGATCCGGTGGCGGCGTACCGGGAGGCCATCGAGCTGGCCGGCGCCCACCAGCACAGCTTCGGGCGCGAGGCCGCGGGGGTCATGGCCGCGTGCGTCGCGGCCGCGGTACCGCCATCGGCCACTGTGGACGATGTGGTGGCGGCGGCGCTCGCGGTGGCGCGGGACGGCACCCGGGCCGCCATCTCGGCGGTGCTCACCGCCGCCAAGGGGTACGCCGCTCGGTCTGGCCTGGATCTGGCGACCGTCAAAGGGCTGCGGGCCGCGATGGCGCCGTTCGACACGGTCGGGGAGGCGTACCGGGAACCCGGATTGGGATCGCGCCGCCCGTCCCGGCTGCACGCGATCGAAGAACTGCCCATCGCGCTCGGCATGCTGGTCGTGTCCGGCGGCGACGTACGCGACACGATCCTCGGCTCGGTCAACTACGGGCGGGACGCCGACTCCATCGCGAGCATGGCCGGAGCGATCGCCGGGACACTGCACGGAATCGACGGTGTGCCCGCGGAATGGGTGTCGGCGGTATCCGCCGAATCTCGGCTGGACCTCGCCGCCGTCGGCTCCTCGCTGGCGCTCGTCGCCTCCGAGCTGCTTGCCTCCGCGGGCGCGCGGGCTTCCGCCCGTGCTCAGTCGGTCGCCTCGCTCCTTGCGTCGCCCGCTTCCGCTCCCGCTCCCGCTCCCGCTCCCGCTCCCCGGGACCCGGTGGGTTGATCATGAACTTATGGTCGTTGTCGGCGGCGTGTCGCAGCCCCGGAGTTCATGATCAATCCCTTGCCGGACTTGTCGTCGCGGAAGCGCGCGTTATCCGGGATATCGCGGTCTCACAGCGTCGTGAGGCCGCGATATCCCGGATGCCGCAACGATTCCCGGTCCGTTGTCAGTGGTCGGCGGTAGCTTGATGCCCATGCGATTGAGCTGGGTGCAGCCCGAAGACCTGCTCTCCCACGAGCTGGTGACCGCCCGTGACCTGGGCAAAGACGTCTCGAAGGTGAGTTGGCGGTGGCTGGACGCGGGCGGATCGCTCACCGCGGGCAGCAGCGGTGCCTCGGCGACGCCCGCGTCGCCTGAGCTGCACGCGCTCGCGGAAAAACTCATGGCCGCGCTCGACGAGCAGCCGATGCCGGCCCGCCCCGGCGAACCCGACGACTTCGCGGGCGTCCAAGCGTTGTGGCGCAACGTTCCTCGGCGGCAGCCGCGGCACGATCTGGAGCGGCTGCATGCCGCGTGGGTCGGGCGCGCGGTGGGCTGCGTACTCGGCAAGCCGGTCGAGAAGATTCCCCGCGAAGGCATCCAGGAGATCCTGCGATCCAGTGGGCAGTGGCCGCTGACCGGATACATCGCCGGTGATCCGGTGCCGGCCGAGGTCACCCGGCGCTGGCCGTGGAATCGGCGGTCCGCCCCGACGAGTCTGGCCGAGCCACTCGCGGCAGGGGTCAGCGACGGCATGCCCGAGGACGACGACCTCAACTACACGCTGATCGCGCTGCGGCTCGTGGAGCGCTGCGGTCCCGGGTTCACCGCCGACGACGTGGCCCAGGCCTGGCTCGACGAGCTTCCGGGCGGGCGCGTCTTCACCGCCGAGCGGATCGCATACCGGAATCTGCTGCTCGGCCACACGCCGCCGGAGACCGCGCTGCGGGGCAACCCGTTCCGGGAGTGGATCGGGGCGCAGATCCGCACCGACCTCTACGGCTGGATTCATCCCGGGCGACCGGACCTGGCGGCGGAGTGTGCGTACCGGGACGCGTCGGTGAGCCATGTGCGGGCCGGGATCTACGGCGCGATGTGGGTCGCCGCGATGAGCAGCGCCGCGTTGACCGCCGACACGATCGAAGACGTGCTCGACGCCGGCGAGTCGGTCGTGCCCCCGGTGAGTCGCTTCGCCAACGCCATCATGGACGGCCGTGACCTGGCCACCCGGGGCGACAGTTGGGAAGGCGTGGTCGACGAGATCTACGCCCGCTACGGCAAGCGTCACTGGGTGCACGTCCTGCCCAACGCCGCCCTCGTGGCGGCCGCTCTGGCCTTCCACGGTGGTGACTTCGCCGCCTCGATCTGCGCTGTGGTCAGCGCGGGCTGCGACACCGACTCCAACGGCGCGACCGTGGGCGCGATCACCGCCGCCCTCGCCGGAGCCGTTCCCGACGACTGGGCCGCGCCGTTGCGCGACACCCTGCGGACCAGCATCCCCGGCAGCGACAAGGTGACCTTCACCGAGTTGGCCGAACGCACAATGAAGGTGAGCACATGAAGATCGTCGTCGTCGGCAGCGTGAACCTCGACCTGGTGGCGACCGCTGCCGTCCTGCCACGGCCCGGTGAGACCGTCCTCGGGGAGAGCTTCACGACCGTCCCGGGCGGCAAGGGCGCCAACCAGGCGATCGCCGCGCAGTACGCGGGGGCGGAGGTCACCTTCGTCGGAGCGGTCGGCGAGGACGCCTTCGCCCAGCAGGTACGCGACAACATGGCGCAGGCGGGGCTGGACCTGTCCCTGCTGCGGACCGAACCCGGCCCGTCCGGGGTGGCGCTCATCGCGGTCGACGACAGCGGCGAGAACTTCATCGTCGTCGCACCCGGCGCGAACTCGAAGCTGACCTCCCTGACCGAGGCCGATCGGGCGGCGATCGCGGCCGCCGACGCGCTGGTGATGCAGCTCGAGATTCCCCTGGAAACGGTGCAGGAGGCTGCTCAGGTCGCTCGTGACGCCGGGGTTCCGGTGCTCCTCAACGCCGCACCGGCCCGGCACCTGCCGGCTGAGCTGCTGTCGCTGGTCGACGTTCTCATCGTGAACCTCATCGAGGCGCAGATGGTCCTCGGCGACAAGATCGACAGCTCGGCCCGGCGGAGCCCGAGTGCCTCGGCGCGCGGCATGCACGCGTACTCGCTGATGGAGCGGCTGCGCCAGATCGCGCCGAAGGTCGTGCTGACCGTCGGGGCCGACGGCGCGTTCTACGCCGACCGCGAGGGCACCTGGATGCAGATCCCGGCGCCGAAGATCGACGCCGTCGACACGACCGCCGCCGGGGACGGTTTCGTCGGCGCGTTCGCCGTGGCGTACACGGAGGGCAAGCCGATCGCCGAGACGCTGGCCTGGGCTTGCGCCGCGGGTGCGATCGGCGCGACCCGGCTGGGCGCGTCCAGCTCGCTGGCCTTGCGTGAGGAGATCGACAAGCTGGCGGTGAAGCCGTGAACCCCTATGTGCCCCGGCCGATCGACCAGCCGGCGATCGTGCCGCTGGAGTTGGGGGCGGATCTGTCCGGGCTCGACGAGGCGAAGATCTTCGCCGCGCCCGACGATCCCGCGCAGTGGCCCGCGTGGCGTAACGCGCTGGCCGGTTGGCGGAAGTCGGCCCGTGAGCGTCTCGCCTACGACGGCTCCCGCTATGAGCAGGTGCCCCTGGACTGCTTCGCGATCGCGCTGGTCTGGCTCTGGGACGAGGCGCTCTTCGACCATGCGACCGGCGAGTTCACCGTCGACGCCTTCGTCGACTCGTCGATCGAGGAGTTCGGCGGCTTCGACGGGGTCGTGCTCTGGCACGCGTACCCGGTGATCGGGCTGGACGGACGCGATCAGTTCGCCTTCTATCGCGATGTGCCCGGCCTGGGCGAGGTCGTCCGCGCCTTCCAAGCCCGCGGGGTGAAGGTCTTCGTCGACTACAACCCGTGGGACGGCGGGTCGGCCGACGAGGTCGCGACGCTCGTGGCTGACTTGGGCGTCGACGGAGTCTTCCTCGACACGCTGAAGTCCGCGGCCGAGCTGGTGGACGCGTTGCCCCCGAATATCGTTCTCGCCGGCGAGTCCCGCGTTCCGCTCGAGCGCATCCAGGACCACACCATGTCCTGGGCGCAGTGGTTCGCCGACTCTGCGGTCCCCGGCGTGCTGCGGGCGAAGTGGTTCGAGCCCCGGCACATGCTGCACCACACCCGCCGCTGGCATCGGGATCATCTCGAAGAACTCCAGTCGGCCTGGTTCAACGGCGCTGGGCTCCTCGTCTGGGAGTCGGTCTTCGGTGTCTGGGTCGGCTGGTCGGAGCGCGACAAGGCGCTGCTGCGGTTCATGCGCCAGACGTGGTCGACGCACGCGCGGTTCTTCCGGGAAGCCGAGTGGACGCCGCTGGCCGGTCATCCCGCCGGGACCGCGGTGTACGCCTCCCGCTGGGATCTCGACGGCGAGACACTGTGGACGATCGTCAACCGGGGACCCGACTATGACGGCCCCTGGGTCGTCGACGGCGGTCAGGTCGTCGCCGCCGGGCCGCTTCCTGCTGGAGCCATCGCCGTTGCGACATCGGCCGGGGACCAAGCGGTGTCCGCCGTCGGCGAAGCCGGGTTCCCCGCTCGCGCTGCGGTGCGCGTACCGCACCGGCCGGCCTTCGCCGAGCAGCCGCCGGGCGGCCTGGTCGAGGTGCCCGCCGGTCGCCGGGACCTCGTCGTGCGCCACCGGCGCCGCGAGACCGGCCTCTACGGTGAAGCGCCCTTCGTCGACGAGTGGAAGCCGCTGCCGCCTCGGTTGCACGACATGGCGACGCTCCACCGCCGGGTCGACCTCGGCCGGTTCGCGATCGGGGAACTGGAGGTCAGCGAGGCCGAGTTCGCGGCGTACCGGACCGCCGTCGGCGCTGAGCCGTGGCCGGTCGCTGACCCGGAAGCACCCGTCACCGGGGTGACGCTCGCCGAGGCTCGGGCCTACGCCGCCTGGGCGGGGGCGCGACTGCCCACCGAGGACGAATGGCAGGTCGCGGCCGAACTCGGTGTCGTCGATCGGCGTGACCCGCTCGTGTGGAACCTGACCGAGAGCGAGCACAGCGACGGGCGTACGCGGTTTGTGATCCTCAAGGGCGGCAGTGCCCACCGGGCCGAAGGCTCGATGTGGTACTTCGACGGCGGCCCGCAGCCGCCGGAGGTCAGCATCAAGCTCCTGCTCATGGGGCTTGGCCTCGACCGTTCGCCGAGCGTGGGCTTCCGCATCGCGGTGGATCTTCCATGAGCGATCACACACGTCAGGACGCCAGCCGCAGGCGGCCGCTGGACGGGATCAAGGTCGTCGAGATCGCCACCGTCATCGCGGGGCCGCTCGCCGGAGCGTTCCTCGGCGACTTCGGTGCCGACGTCGTCAAGATCGAGCACCCGAAGGTGCCCGACACCGCCCGGGGACATGGACCCGGCGGGCTCTGGGGCCGGGTCCTCATGCGCAACAAACGCTGCGGCACGCTCAATCTGTCCACACCGGAGGGTGCGGAGCTGCTCAAGCGTCTGCTCGCCGACGCCGACGTCCTTGTCGAGAACTTCCGGCCCGGCACGCTCGAACGCTGGGGGCTCGGCCCGGATGTGCTCCACGAGGTGAACCCCCGGCTGGTCATCGCCCGGATCAGCGGCTTCGGCCAGACCGGGCCATACGCCTCCCGCGCCGGATTCGGCACCCTCGCCGAAGCGATGTCGGGGTTCGCGATGGCGACCGGAGAACCGGGCGGGCCGCCGACGCTGCCCCCGTTCGGGCTGGCCGACTCGATCACCGGCCTGTCCGCGGCGTACGCGGTGCTGCTCGCCCTACGCGCCCGGGACGTCACCGGCGCCGGTCAGGTCGTCGACCTCTCCCTCATCGAGCCGATCATGGCGATGCTGGGACCGCAGGTCACCTGGTGGAAGGAGCTGGGCTACGTCTCACCCCGGCTCGGCAACCGGTCGGCCAACAACGCGCCCCGGAACGCGTACCGATGCTCAGACGGGCACTGGGTCGCCGTGTCCACCAGCGCGACCTCGGTCGCCGAGCGCGTGATGCGCCTGGTGGGGATGCCCGAAGTCGTCGACGAGCCCTGGTTCGCCACCGGCGCGGGCCGGGCTCAGCATGCCGACCTGCTCGACAAGGCGGTCGCCGACTGGATCGCGGTCCGCCCTCGGCCCCTGGTCCTCCAGGCGTTCGCCGACGCCGACGCGGCCATCGGCCCCGTCTACGAGGTCCCCGAACTCGCCGAGGACCCTCAGCTCGCCGCGCTGGGCACGTTCGTCGAGGTGCCCAAGGCCGAGGGCGGCGAGCTGCTCATGCAGAACGTCCCGTTCCGGCTCTCCGCCACCCCGGGCGAGATCCGTGAGGCCGGCCGCCCGCACGGCGCCGACACCGACGCGATCCTCGCCGGCCTCGGCCTGAGCGAAGAGGAGATCGCCGGACTGCGCGAACGAGGAGTGGTCTGATGCTGACCTGGCTCTACGTCCCCGGTGACCGGCCCGAACGGTTCGGCAAGGCGCTCGCCTCCGGCGCCGACACGGTCATCGTCGACTTGGAGGACGCCGTCGCCCCCGCGCGGAAGGCGTACGCCCTCGAGGCGGTGACCGACCTGCTCGGCTCCACTCATGAAGTTCCCGTGCAAGTACGCATCAGCGCGTTCGAGCAGCTCGACACGCTGACCGGGTTGCCCGGCCTGTCCGGCGTACGCGTCCCGAAGGTGGAAACGCCACAAGCGGTCCGGGCCGCCGCCGTCGCCGGAGTCCCCGTCCACGCGCTGATCGAGTCAGCCCGCGGAGTCGAGGCGGCCTTCGAGATCGCGACCGTCTGCGCCCCAGACGGGTCCATCGGTCTCGGCGAGGCCGACCTGAGCGCCGACCTGCACGTCTCGGCTGAGGCCGGGCTCGCGTGGCCCCGTTCGCGCGTCGTCGTCGCCGCTCGGGCCGCCGGTCTCGGCCCGCCCGCGATGTCGGTCTACCCGCACGTCTCGGACCTGGAAGGGCTGGCCGCGTCCTGCGCCGTCGGCCGGGGCCTCGGCCTGCTCGGACGGGCCGCCATCCATCCTCGGCAGCTGCCTGTCATCGTCGAGGCGTTCCGGCCGAGCGAACCCGAAGTGGAAAAGGCGGAAGCACTGCTTTCCGCTTTCGATCCCGATGCGGGAACGGCAGTCCTTTCCGACGGCCGTTTCGTGGATATCGCAATGGTGGCGGCGGCGCGGCGTACGGTCGAATTGGCCGCCCGTTTCGTCTAGGTGCGAGTCGCCTCGGCACCATGCTGATCTCGGCGCACGTCGTAGGCCGGAGGGCTGAAAGCGCACTCCTGAGGGCCACCACTAGGTGGCAGTCGGTGCTTTTCTGGTCAATGCCCGCCCGCGCTACCGCATTTCTATCCACATTGTGCGGCACGTTATCCACAGCCGGAAGTGCGGTCGTCGCGTGCATTTTCTCTATCTTGACGAATCCGGCTCCGTACGGGAGGGGAGTTGGAGATCACCATCCCGGCGCAGGCGGGCGCGGCGGCGACAGCCGGAAGCGTCGGTCCGGCCCGATAGGGTTGCTGAGGCGGTTGGGCTCGTGACGGAGGGGGATGCGGTGGGGGACAAGCGCGTGCCGTCCGAGCGCGAGATCGTCGAGCGCATCGTCGCCGAGGGTGTCTTCGCTTACGACGCCCGACGGCCGGCCGAGGTTACCCGGGCGGTGGAGGCGCTGGCTGCGCGTCCTGGCGCGCCGGCGGCGGTGTTCGCGCTGATGCAGGCCGAGGTGCTGGCGGTGTGGCAGCGCGGGTGGCAGCCGTTCGAGCTGCACCGATCGGTGAAGAAGACGTTGACCGAGGAGCACGCCCGGCTCGTCGGGGCGGCGATGGTCGCACAGACCCGGACCTATGCCGCCGCCACGGTGGACGAGCGCTGGCAGGCGCAGCTCGCCCAGATCGCGCCGGCGAAATCCA
>JABFYB010000787.1 GCA_013361475.1 Hamadaea sp. | reverse complement strand
CGCAGCTCGTCGAGTTCCTCGCCACCGAGAAGTTCGTGTGAGGTTCAAGTGTCTGACGTTCTGGTTGTAGTGGAGTCCGCCGGCGGCGCCGTCAAGAAGGTGACGCTGGAGATGCTGACCCTCGCCCGTGACCTGGGCACCCCGGTCGCGGTGGTGCTCGGTGGCGCGGGCACGGCCGAGCCGCTGGTCGCCAAGCTCGGCGAGTACGGCGCGCAGAAGGTCCTCGTCGCCGAGGACGCCGACCTCGACGGCTACCTGGTCGCCCCGAAGGCCGCCGTGCTGGCCGAGATCGTGAAGTCGGCCGAACCGGCCGCCGTGCTGATCGGCTCGACCCAGGAGGGCAAGGAGATCGCCGCCCGCCTCGCGGTCAAGCTGGACAACGGCATCCTCACCGACGTGGTGGCGCTCGGCGCGGACGGCGTGGCGACACAGGTCGTCTTCGCCGGTTCGACGATCGTGAAGTCCAAGGTCACGAAGGGCTTCCCGCTCGTGACCGTACGCGGCAACTCGCTCACGCCGAGCCCGGCGCCGGCCGAGCCGGCCGTGGAGACCGTCACCGTCTCCGTGCCGGACAACGCCAAGCTGGCCACCGTCGTGGAGCGGGTCGCCGAGGCCAAGGGCGCCCGCCCGGAGCTGACCGAGGCGTCGGTGGTCGTCTCCGGCGGCCGTGGCGTCGGCAGCGCGGAGAACTTCAAGCTGGTCGAGGAGCTGGCCGACCTGCTCGGCGGCGCCGTCGGCGCGTCCCGGGCGGCGGTCGACTCCGGCTTCTACCCGCACGCCTTCCAGGTGGGCCAGACCGGTAAGACGGTCTCCCCGCAGCTGTACGTCGCGCTGGGCATCTCCGGCGCGATCCAGCACCGGGCCGGCATGCAGACCTCGAAGACGATCGTCGCGGTGAACAAGGACGCCGAGGCGCCCATCTTCGAGCTTGCCGACTACGGCGTGGTCGGCGACCTGTTCCAGGTCGTGCCGCAGGCCGCCGAGGAGATCCGTAAGCGCAAGTAGCGCCCTGTCCAGGCGGACGGATCAGGGATATGCGGGCTTCCAGGGCTTCCCGAAGCCCGCATATCCCTGATCTGCATGAAGGGGGCGGCGGCGGATAGGCTGAGGGGCGATGGCATACCTCGATCACGCGGCGACCACGCCCATGCTCGCCGAAGCGCTCGACGCCTATGTCGCCACCGCTCGCGACGTCGGCAACGCGTCCTCCCTCCATGGGCCGGGTCGCTGTGCCCGCCGTAAGGTCGAGGAGTCCCGGGAGCGGATCGCGGCGGCGCTCGACGCCCGCCCGTCCGAGGTGATCTTCACCGGGGGCGGGACGGAGTCCGACAACCTCGCCGTCAAGGGCATCTTCTGGGCTCAGCGACCGGGCGGCCGATGCCGCGTCGTCGCCTCCTCGGTCGAGCACCATGCCGTCCTGGACACGGTGAACTGGCTGGAGCAGCACGAGGGCGCCAAGGTCACCTGGCTGGCGGTGGACGCCCACGGGCGCATCGATCCGGCCGTGCTCGACGAGGCGCTGGACGACGACGTCGCCCTGGTCACCGCGATGTGGGCGAACAACGAGGTGGGCACCGTCCAGCCGATCGCCGAACTGGCGGCCAAGGCGGCCGCGCGGGGCGTACCGCTGCACACGGACGCGATTCAGGCGGTGGGCCAGATTCCTGTCGGCTTCGCCGCGTCCGGGGCGTCGGCCTTGACGCTGACCGGGCACAAGCTGGGCGGACCGACCGGGGTCGGCGCGCTCCTGCTCGGCCGGGACGTCCCCTGCACCCCGCTGCTGCACGGCGGCGGTCAGGAGCGGGACGTACGCTCCGGCACGCTGGACGTCCCCGGCATCGTGGCCTTCGCCACGGCGGTGGAGATCGCAGTCTCGACGCAGGCCGCGACGGCGGCGCACCTCACCAGCCTGCGGGACGAGCTGATCGCCAAGGTACGCGCAGCCGTGCCGGACGCCGTCCTGAACGGCGACCCGGTGGACCGGCTGCCGGGCAACGCCCATTTCGCCTTCCCGGGCTGTGAGGGCGACGCCCTGCTGATGCTGCTGGACGCCCAGGGGATCGCCTGCTCGACGGGGTCGGCGTGCTCCGCGGGGATCGCCCAGCCCTCGCACGTGCTCCTGGCGATGGGGTGCGATCCGGTGATGGCCCGCTCGTCGCTGCGCTTCTCGCTCGGGCACACGTCGACCTCGGCGGAGATCGACGAGCTGGTGGCCGCGTTGCCGGCCGTCGTCGAGCGCGCCCGCCGAGCCGGGAAACTCCGTAAGGACCGTTCGTAGTCCGCGGGTAAGCTCGTCGGGTGCGAGTTCTTGCGGCGATGTCTGGTGGTGTCGACTCGGCGGTGGCGGCCGCCCGGGCGGTGGCGGCCGGGCACGACGTGACCGGAGTGCATCTGGCCTTGTCGAAGAAT
>JABFYB010000803.1 GCA_013361475.1 Hamadaea sp. | reverse complement strand
CCCCGGTACGCCGACTCCGCCGCCGAAGCGGGCATGGCGGCGGCGTACCGGATCTTCGTCGTGGTGCCCGCGGAGCTGAGGGCGACCGCGGCCGCGCTCGCGGTGGTCCGCCGCCTGCGTGAGTACTGCGACGACCTGCGCTTGGTCGTTCGGGGCCCGGCACCGGGCGGACTCCGCGCCGACGAGATCGCGGGCGCGCTCGACGTTCCGCTGGCCGAGGTGCTGACCCCGGAGACCGAGGTCGCCCGGGACTTGGAGAAGGGCTCCGCCCCCGCCGGCAACGGCCGGGGCGAGCTGGCCTCGGTCTGTCGCAAGCTGCTCGGCGGTCTGTCGTGACCGGGTCCTTGCTGGATCAGCTGGCCGGGCGGCTGCGCGACCAGTTCGCGGTGGACGGGGCGACCGCGTCCCCGGTCGCGATCGCGACGGCGTTGCGGGCCGAGCCGGAGGCGGCGGTGCTGGGCGATGCCGGATTGCTGCGGATCGCCGATCGGGTGCACGGCGATCTCGCCGGGGCCGGTCCGCTCGCGCTGTTGCTCGCCGAGGCGGACGTGACGGACGTCCTGGTCAACGGGGTCGAAGTGTGGGTCGATCGGGGCCGGGGTCTCCAGCGCGGTCCGGCGGTGTTCGGCCATCCCGACGATGTACGCCGGTTGGCTCAGCGCATGGCGGCGGGCGCCGGTCGGCGGCTGGACGACGGTTCGCCCTTCGTGGACGCGCGACTGCCGGACGGTACGCGGTTGCACGCCGTCCTGCCGCCGGTGGCGGTGGCCGGGCCGTGCCTGTCGCTGCGGACCTTCCGGCATCGTCCGTACGTGCTCGGGGAGCTGGTCAGCGCGCCGGTCGCGGAGTTGCTGGCGGCGATCGTGACGGCGCGGCTCAGCTTCGTCATCGGCGGCGGGACGGGCTCGGGGAAGACCACGTTGCTGGCGGCGTTGCTCGGCCTGGTGCCGGTGACCGAGCGCATCGTGGTCGTCGAGGACTCCGCCGAGCTGCGGCCCCGCCATCCCCATGTGGTCGCGCTGCAAAGCCGTACCTCCAACGTGGAGGGTGCGGGGACCGTCGGCCTGGCCGACCTGGTCCGCCAGGCTCTCCGGATGCGCCCGGACCGGCTCATCGTCGGCGAATGCCGGGGGCCGGAGGTCGTCGACCTGCTCGCCGCGCTCAACACGGGCCACGAGGGCGGCGCGGGAACACTGCACGCCAACACCGCCAAAGACGTCCCGGCTCGGCTGGAAGCGCTCGGCTTGACCGGCGGCCTTCCGCGCGCGGCACTGCACGCGCAACTCGCCTCTGCCCTTCAGGTCGTGCTCCATCTGCGCCGGGACACCCACGGTCGCCGCCTCGACGAGGTGTGCGTCCTGCTGCCTGATCGGTCCGGGCTGGTCACGGCCGTCGTCGCGTGGCGGCGTACGAGTGGTCCGGGTCCGGCCGCGAACCATCTCGGCGCGCTGCTGTCCGCTCGCGGCGTCACCGTTCCGGCCCTCCTGCACCCAGGTTCGGCGTGACGCGCGCGGTCCGCCGCCGGTTCGCTCGAGTTCTGGCGGTACGCCCAGCGCAGCGCCCGCCCCGGCGACGGGTGCCGGTGGCGTACCCGGCGTTGGCCGTGGTCACGGCGACGGCGGCGGTGGTCGGGGGAGTGGTCGGCGGGCTGCTGACTCTGCTCTACGGCGGCGTCATCGCGTACGCCGTCCGGAAGCGCCGGGCGGCTCAGGCCACCGCCGCCCGGCAGTCGGCGGCGCTGGACGCGATCGCCGACGCGGCGGCGGCCCTCCGAGCCGGAGCGTCTTCCGTGGCACTGCCGGCGATCGGTGATCCGGTGCTGTCTGCCCAGGTCACCGCAGCGATCGAGGTCGCCGGAGAGACCGGTGCGCCCCTGGCCGACCTCCTCGACCGGATCGAAGAGGAGCACCGGGGCGCTGCCCGGGCGGCGGCCCGAGCGGCGGCGGAAGCGGCCGGAGCCTGGATGACCGCACTGCTGCTCCTGATCCTTCCGATCGGCGGAGTCGCCCTCGGGCACTTCATCGGCGTCGACTCCGTCGCCGTGCTGCTGCGTACGCCGATCGGCGCGGGCTGTGCGCTCGCCGCCGCGTCGCTGCAGCTCGCCGGGCTGTGGTGGGTACGCCGCATCGCCGTCCCCCGGCCGCCCCGCGATCGCCACCAGCGCGATCTGCCCCTCGCCGCCGAGCTGCTCGGCGCGGTGCTGCGGGTCGGCGTACCGGTGGATCACGGGGTGCTCGCGGTGGCCCGAGCACTGCCGTTGGGCGAGCGGCTGACCAGGGTCGGCCGGGCGCTCCGGCTCGGGGCCGCCCCGGCCGACGCCTGGCGTCACCTCGCCGACCTCGACGGCGCCCAGCGGCTGATCACGGCGGCGATCCGGAGCGCGGGCAGCGGAGCGGCGCTGGCCGCCACCCTG
>JABFYB010000582.1 GCA_013361475.1 Hamadaea sp. | reverse complement strand
GCTGTCGAGCTTCGCCGACGAGGTGACCCGGGTTGCGCGTGAGGTGGGTTCGGAGGGCAAGCTCGGCGGCCAGGCCCAGGTGCGCGGAGTCGCCGGCACCTGGCGCGACCTGACCGACAACGTGAACTTCATGGCGTCCAACCTGACCGCTCAGGTCCGCAACATCGCGCAGGTGACGACCGCCGTCGCCAAGGGCGACCTGTCGCAGAAGATCACCGTCGTCGCCCAGGGCGAGATCCTGGAGCTCAAGGACACGGTGAACACGATGGTGGATCAGCTGTCGAGCTTCGCCGACGAGGTCACCCGGGTTGCCCGTGAGGTGGGTTCGGAGGGCAAGCTCGGCGGCCAAGCCCAGGTACGCGGGGTGTCCGGAACGTGGCGGGACCTGACGGAGAACGTCAACCAGCTCGCCGGGAACCTGACCGCGCAGGTGCGAAACATCGCGCAGGTGACCACCGCGGTCGCGAACGGTGATCTGAAGCAGAAGATCACAGTGGACGCCCGAGGCGAGATCCTCGAACTCAAGAGCACCGTGAACACGATGGTGGATCAGCTGTCGAGCTTCGCCGACGAGGTGACGCGAGTCGCCCGTGAGGTCGGCACCGAGGGCAAACTCGGCGGCCAGGCCCAGGTGCTCGGCGTCTCCGGGACGTGGAAGGACCTGACGGAGAACGTCAACCAGCTCGCCTCGACGCTGACCACGCAGCTGCGCGCGATCGCCCAGGTGTCCACGGCGGTGACGACGGGCGACCTGACCCAGCGGATCGCCGTCCAGGCGCAGGGCGAGGTCGCCGAGCTGAAGGACAACATCAACCAGATGATCATCACGCTCGGCGAGACCACCAAGGAGAACGCCGAGCAGGGCTGGCTCGACTCCAACCTCGCCCGCACCAGCGGGCTGCTCCAGGGGCAGCGGGACCTGACCGAGGTCTGCCGGATGCTGATGCGTGAGGTCACGCCGCTCGTCGAAGCCCAGCTGGGGGCGTTCTTCCTCTTCGAGCCGGACGGCGCTCCGCCACTGCGCCGGGCGTCGGCGTACGGGTTGGGGCCGAACAGCGAGGACGCCACGTTCGACCTCGGCGAGGGCCTCATCGGGCAGTCCGCCGCCGATCTGCGGACGATCCGGGTCACGAGCGCGTCCGGGGCGGACGGTCAGGCGATCGCCTCCGGCACCGCCTCCATCCCCGTACGCGATCTCGTCATCGTCCCGGTGCTCTTCGAGGGCTCGCTGCTCGGCGTGATCGAGTTCGGCAGTGCGACCTCGTTCTCCGCGTTGCATCTGGAGTTCCTGGAGCGGCTGGTCGCCACCATCGGCGTCGCCCTCAACACGATCCGGGCCAACCGGCGTACGGAGGAGCTACTGGACCAGTCGCAGCGGCTGGCGCACGAGCTGCGCGAGCAGTCGGCCGAACTGCAGCGGACCAACGCCGAGCTGGAGGAGAAGGCGGCTCAGCTGTCCGAGCAGAACCGCAACATCGAGATCAAGAACCGGGAGATCGAACTCGCCCGGCTCGGCCTGGAGGAGAAGGCCCAGCAGCTGGCGGCCGCCTCGCAGTACAAGTCGGAGTTCCTGGCGAACATGAGCCACGAGCTGCGTACGCCGTTGAACTCGTTGCTGCTGCTGGCCCGGTTGCTGGCGGACAACTCCGAGGACAACCTGACCGACAAGCAGATCGAGTTCGCCCGCACCATCCACAACGCCGGGTCGGACCTGATGGCGTTGATCGACGACATCCTCGACCTGTCCAAGATCGAGGCCGGCCGGATGGACGTCGATTTCGGCGAGGTCGCGTTCTCCGAGGTCTGCGCCTACGTCGAGCAGGCGTTCCGGCCGCAGACCGAGGAGAAGGCGCTCCAACTCGAAGTCGAGGTCGCCCCGGAGCTGCCGCCGAGCATGGTGACCGACGCTCAGCGGCTGCAGCAGATCCTGCGCAATCTCATGTCGAACGCGGTCAAGTTCACCGACAGCGGCATCGTCCGGCTGGAGATCGGGCTGGCCGACGACACCGAGTACGAGGAGCCGACGCTGGCCGCCGCGCCCTCCGTGGTCGCCTTCCGGGTCACCGACACCGGCATCGGCATCGCGTCGGACAAGGTCGCCGTCATCTTCGACGAGTTCAAGCAGGCCGACGGCACGACGAGCCGGCGCTACGGCGGCACCGGCCTGGGGCTGTCGATCAGCCGGGAACTGGCCCGGTTGCTCGGCGGTGTGATCACCGTGTCGTCCACGCCGGGCGAGGGATCGGTGTTCACGTTGCTGCTGCCCGGCTCGTTCGTCACGGACCGGGTGGAGCGTGTGGCGGTGGCCCCGTCGCGGCCGGTGATCACCATGCCGTCGCGGCCGGTGATCACGCCGTTGCCCGAGCCGCTGCCGTCCAGCCGGTTCCTCCTGAAGCGACCGTCCGGTGGCGAGCGCGGCACGGTCCGGCTCGACGGGACGACGGTGCTCATCGTGGACGACGACGTGCGTAACGTGTTCGCCCTGACCAGTGCCCTGGAGCTGCACGGCATGCGGGTCCTGTACGCCGACAACGGCTCCGACGGCGTACGCCTGCTGGCCGGGCACCCCGAGATCGACATCGTCCTGATGGACGCGATGATGCCGGGGCAGGACGGCTACGAGACGACCCGGATCATCCGGCGTAACCCCAGACTCGCCGATCTGCCGGTGGTCTTCCTGACCGCCAAGGCGATGCCGGGGGACCGGGAGGCGGCCGTGGCGGCGGGCGCGAGCGATTACATCACCAAGCCGGTCGACCTCGATGAGCTGCTCGAGCTCATGGGCACGTGGGTCGGCCCGCGGAAGGAGAGCGAATGAGCCGGACGACTGCGCGACCGCCGGGCGATCAGCCGGCGAAGGTGCTGCTCGTCGACGACCGCAACGACAACCTGATCGCCTTGCAGGCCATCCTGCAGGGGATGCCGCTGATCACCGTTGCGGTGGACAGCGGCGAGGCGGCGCTCAAGCAGCTGCTCCTGGACGACTTCGCCTTGATCCTGCTGGACGCGCACATGCCGGGCATGGACGGGTTCGAGACCGCGACCCATGTGAAGAGTCGTGATCGGACTCGCCAGATCCCGATCATCTTCCTCACCGCCGCCGACCGGGATGCCCGGCTGGCCCTGCGGGGGTACGCGGCCGGCGCGGTCGACTATCTGACGAAGCCGTTCGATCCGTGGATCCTGCGGGCGAAGGTGTCGGTGTTCGTCGAGATGTGGGCGAAGAACGTGCAGCTCCAGCAGCAGGCCGAGCGGATGGACCAGCTGGAGGCGGCGGCTCGCAAGGCGTTGTCGGCGTTGCGGGACGGCGACCCGGAGAGCGCGGCGGAGGCGCTGGAGGCGATCGATCCGTTGGCGTAGCCGGGTTTGCCCGGCTCGGCGATCGGGGTAGAGCACGGTCATGTCCGTCGAGAGCCGGAAGTCCGATCAGCACGACGATCAGCATGATCACGAACCGACCATGCCGAGCGATGTCACGTCCTATGTGAGCCCGTTCGACCGGTTCGCGACCGCCGCCGAGAAGTTCGTGTCCCGAGCGTGGTTCTTCGCCATCTGTGTGCTGCTCGTGGTCATCTGGGCGCCTTCGTACTTCATCTTCCAGAACGTCGACACCTGGCAGCTGGTGATCAACACCGCGACCACGATCATCACCTTCCTCCTGGTCGCCCTGCTCCAGAACACGCAGTCCCGGGAGAACAACGCGGTCCAGCACAAGCTGAACGCCATCGCCGACGGCCTCGCCGACCTGATGACCCACATGGCCTCGGACGACCCGACCGTGCGGCCGTTGAAGAAGGACGTGATCGAGCTGCGCGACGCGGTCGGCCTGGAGCAGAAGGAAAGCTCCTGAGCGCGGTGGCCGTCGCGGTCACTCCGACGGGTTGCCCAGCAGTTCCTCGAAGGTCGTGGTGAGGGCGAACGGATCGGCCGCCTTCGTCGGCTCGTGCCGTTCGATCAGCTCGGCGAGTTCGGCCGCCGCCCGGCGGATGCGGTCGGCGAGCGCCCCGCTCGCCTGGGCGTCGCCGGGCGCACCGGCCCAGTCTTCGGGGGCGGCGTACACCGACGTGGGGACGGATTGTGCCCGCAGGTAGCTGAACATCGGGCGGACCGCGTGCTCCAGGGCCAGCGAGTGCCGGGCCGAGCCGCCGGTGGCGGCGAGCAGCACCGGCCGCCCGATGAGCGCGGAGTCGTCGAGCACGTCGAAGAACGACTTGAACAGCCCGCTGTACGAGGCGTTGAAGATCGGCGTCACGACGATCAGGCCGTCGGCGTTGCTCACCGTGTCGATCGCTTGACGCAGTCCGGCGGCGGGGAACCCGGTCAGCAGGTTGTTCATGACGTCGTGGGCGTGGTCGCGGACCTCCACGAAGGTCGTCTCCACAGTGACGCCCAGTCGTTCCAGCTCGCCGCGCGTGGCGGCGGCGAGCCGGTCGGCCAGCAGCCGGGTCGACGAGGGCTGGCTCAGCCCCGCCGACACGACCGCAAGAGTGCGCTGCTTCACAGGGCGTCCTTTCCCGCCGGTACCGCCTCAGCATCCTCCACAATGGATTCCTTGGCGGCCGCCGCGGCCAGCAGGGAGGCGTGCGTCGGGGCGTCCGGCACCCCGGGCTTGCGGATCGCGGCGAACTCCTTGCGCAGCACCGGGACGACCTCCTCGCCGAGGATGTCGAGCTGCTCCAGGACGGTCTTCAGTGGCAGGCCGGCGTGGTCCATCAGGAACAGCTGGCGCTGGTAGTCGCCGACGTACTCACGGAAGCTCAGCGTCCGGTCGATGACCTGCTGCGGGCTGCCGACGGTCAGCGGCGTCTCGGCGGTGAACTCCTCCAGCGACGGGCCGTGCCCGTAGACGGGCGCGTTGTCGAAGTAGGGCCGGAACTCCTTGACCGCGTCCTGCGAGTTCTTCCGCATGAAGACCTGCCCGCCGAGGCCGACGATGGCCTGGTCGGCCGAGCCGTGGCCGTAGTGCTCGAAGCGCTGCCGGTAGAGGCCGACCATCCGCTGCGTGTGCTCCTTCGGCCAGAAGATGTGGTTGGCGAAGAACCCGTCCCCGTAGTACGCGGCCTGCTCGGCGATCTCGGGGCTGCGGATCGAGCCGTGCCACACGAACGGCGGCACCCCGTCCAGCGGAGCCGGCGTCGCGGTGAACGACTGCAACGGCGTACGGAACTTGCCCTTCCAGTCGACGACCTCCTCCCGCCACAGCCGATGCAGCAGGGAGTAGTTCTCGACGGCGAGCGCGATGCCGTTGCGGATGTCCTGGCCGAACCACGGGTAGACCGGGCCGGTGTTGCCGCGGCCGAGCATCAGGTCGACGCGGCCGTCCGCGAGATGCTGGAGCATCGCGTAGTCCTCGGCGATCTTCACCGGGTCGTTGGTGGTGATCAGCGTCGTCGCGGTCGAGAGCAGCAGCCGGGAGGTCCTGGCCGCGATCCAGCCGAGCATCGTGGTCGGCGACGACGGGACGAACGGCGGGTTGTGGTGCTCCCCGGTGGCGAAGACGTCGAGCCCGACCTCCTCGGCCTTGAGCGCGATGGTCGTCATCGCCTTGATGCGCTCGTGCTCGGTCGGCGTCCTCCCGGTGGTCGGATCCGGCGTCACATCACCGACGGTGAAGATCCCGAACTGCATCCCCATGGCCTTCTCCTCAGTCGTAGCGGTCACGCTGAAGCCAACAGTAATTGACGGTTCAACTATTCCGTCCCGTGGGGTAGGCGGGACTTCCGTCATGGTCTCCAACCTACGGCACGGCGGGACTTGCGCTCCGTGGTTAAAGGCATTAACCTTTTGGCTACAGGGGCTAACGAGCCCCGGGAAGTTCTCAAGGGGAGGGTCTGATGACCGAGTTTCTGGCGGTAGAGGGCGGCACGATCGCGTACGACGTGGTGGGTGAGGGGCCGCTGGTGGTCCTCGGCCACGGACTGGGCGACAACCGCGAGGCTTTCCGCTTCCTCGTGCCCATCCTGGTCGACGCCGGTTACCGGGTGGTCAACGCCGACCTGCGCGGGCACGGCGAGTCGAGCACCGGCTGGGCCTCCTACACGCGGACCGACTCCGCTCAGGATTTCCTCGCGCTGCTGCGCCACCTCGGTGAGCCGGCGATCTTCATCGGGCACTCGTTCGCCGGTGGGGTGGCCAACATCATCGCCGCCGACGCACCGGAGCTCGTCCGGGCGATCATCGAGATCGACCCCGGGACGCGCAAGCCGGTGATGAAGTTCGGCGACGTCAACGGGCGCTTCGTCAAGGGCATCTCGCTGATCCTGCTCTCGATGATGTTCAAGAGCACCGGGTTGTGGAAGTCGTACCAGCGGCACGCGTACCCGGGCACCAGCGGGCCTGCCTTCGAGGCGCAGCTGGCGAAGCTGGAGAGCAACCTGCGCGAGCCCGGTCGCATGACGGCCGCGGCCAAGATGGCCTTCGCGTCCGGCGCCGACGCCGGGGCGAAGCTGCCGCACGTCCAGTGTCCGGCGCTGGTCGTCATGGGAACTCTGGACCCCGACTTCCCGAGCCCGGCGGCCGAGGCACAGGGCATCGTCGCCGAGATGCCGGCCGGGGTGGGCTCGGTGGCGCTGATCGAGGGTGCCGGCCACTACCCGCACACCCAGATGCCGCAGCAGGTCGCCGACGTGATCCTGGCCTTCCTCGGCAAGTACGCCGATGCCTAGGGTGGGCCTCACGCCCGGCGCGATCGTGGACCTGGCGCTGGGCGTGCTCGACGACGACGGGCTGACCGGGCTCACCCTGACCGCGGTCGCGAAACGGGCCGGCGTCGCGGTCCCCGCCCTCTACAAGCACATTCGAAACCTGGACGAGCTGGTCGGGCTGCTCCGCGTACGCATCATCGGCGACCTGACCGAGCGGCTGGCCGCCGACTGCGTCGGCCGGTCTGGGCCGGACGCGTTGCGCGCGCTGGCCGGCACCTTCCGGGCGTACGCGATCGCCAATCCGCACCGGTACGCCCTGACGGTGCAGGCCGCCCCGCCGAACACCCGGGAGTCCGAAGCGGCCGTCCGCATGCTGGCGGTGTTCCTCGCCGTCCTGCGCGGTTTCGAGCTGGAGGGGTCGGCCGCCATCCACGCCGCCCGGGCGCTGCGGGCGGCCTGCCACGGATTCGCCTCGATCCAGGTCGCGGGCGGTTTCGGGCTGGCCGAGAACGTGGATGAGAGCTACGAGCTGCTGGTCCGCATGGTCATCGAGGGCCTGCCGCTGGCCCGGGGGCACTGAGTCGCGGAGTCAGGCCGCGTGCGTACGCGAGTAGTGGCGGGCGGCCCGTGCCCGGTTGCTGCACGAGGGCTTGCAGAACTCCTGCCGCCCGTGGCCCTTCACGAAGTAGCGCACGCAGCGAGGCGCGGTGCACGCCCGCAGGTCGGCCGCGGCCGGGCTGGTCAGGAACTCGATGGTGGCGCGGGCGAGCGTGGCGAGCACGGCTTCGTCCGGCGACACCCCGGCGACAGTGTGCATTGTGGACGAAGGCGGCCACGCGAGGACCGGCGTCACCGGAGCCAGCGCCGCAGAGCGGTTGATCACCGCCACGGCGTCGTCCAGGGGCATCAGGCGATTCGCGTCCGCCCGGCTCGGCGGCCCCGGCTCGACCGCACGGGCGAACAGCGCGCGGGTCGCGGCGCGTACCTCGACGACCCGGAGGAGCAGCGCGTCCGAGGCCGCGACATCGACGAGACCGACGTCGGCGAGGAAGAGGCGCAGTCCGTCGACCGAGGTCAATGTGTCGAGGACGCCACCGTCACCGTCGTGCCGGATCGTGCTCGCGAGGTCGAGCGCCAGCGAGTTGACCATGCGCTGAAGCCTACGCTAGCGTGCCTAACGGCAAAAGGAAGTTTTACCGTTAGGGAGATCTCATGCTGCTGCTGGCTCAGATCAGCGACCTCCACCTCGACGGCACCGAGCGGGCCACCGCACGGGCCGCGAAGACCGTGGCGTACCTGCGGAATCTGCCGCAGCCGGTGGACGCCCTGCTCGTCACCGGCGACATCGCCGACACCGCCGCCCCGGCCGAGTACGCCGAAGCCGCCGAGCTGCTCGCGGACTTCCCGGCGCCGGTTCTCTGGTGCCCGGGCAATCACGACGCGCGACCGGCGTACCGGGAGTTCCTGCTCGGCGAGCCGCCGTCGGCCGGGCCGATCAACGAAGCGCACAAGATCAAGGACGCCGTCGTGCTCATGTGCGACTCCAGCGTCCCGGGCAGCGACGACGGCCTTCTCGACGACGAGACGACCGCTTGGATCGACGCCACGCTCGCCCAGCACGGCGACGCCCCGGCCTTCCTCGCCTTCCACCACCCGCCCGCCACGATGCACCACCCGCTGCCGGACGCTTACCGGCTCCAGCGAGCGAGCGAGCTGGCCGAGCTGCTCTCGGCGTACCCCTCCGTCGTAGCCCTGATCACCGGGCACGCGCACACCGCCGCGGCCGCGACCTTCGCGGGCCGGCCGGTGCTCGTCGGCCCGGCGGTGACGTGGACGCTGCGGCTGCCCTGGGAGGGCGACGCGCTCGCGGACCTCGACGCGCCCCCGGGGCTCGCCTATCACGTGCTGAGCGACGACGGGCTGACCACGCATTACCGCGTCGTCGTCTGATGGTCGCGGGATTCCTGCTCGCGATCCTGCCGCTGATCGCGACGCCCGGCGCGAGTCTCGCGCTGCTGATGGCGCGCGGTCCGCGCCGGGCCGGGCCGGTCGTCGCGGGCACGGTCACCGGCATCTACACGCACGCGCTGCTCGCGGTGCTGGGCCTGTCCGCGGTGGTCCTGCAGTCGAGCCAAGCCTTCCTGCTGGTACGCGTGGCGGGGGCGGTCTATCTCGTCGGTCTCGGGCTGTGGACCTGGCGGGCGCCGCGCCCGCCGGCCGAGCCGTCGTCACCGGAGCGCCCGGCGTTCCGGCAGGCGCTCCTGGGCAACGTGCTCAACCCGAAGGCAGCCTCGATCTACCTGACCCTGGTGCCGCAGTTCGTCGACCCGCGGCACGCGCTCGCCCCGCAGATCCTGGTGCTCGCGACCGCGCACGCGCTGTTGATCACCGCCTGGCTCGGCGGCTGGACGGCGATCCTGGCTCGGGCCGGCCGAGCGATCCGATCCGGTCGCTGGGCGTCGGCCATCCGACGAAGCGCCGCCGCCGTGCTGGTCTACCTGGGCGTACGCACCCTGGCCGCGTGAGGGCGGTCACGCGTGCCCCCACGGGCTTGATCCACGGGTGCATGATCTGTTCATGTCCCGGCTCATGGAACGCCCCAGCGTCGTTCACCGGGCCGCCCCCGCCGACCCCCGGCCCCACCCGATCCGGGAACTGATCCTGGTGACGGTGCTGTTCCTGGCGTACAAGGCGGGGCGGCTGATCGCGAGCGGCCACGTCGACGAGGCGTACGCCAACGCGGGGCGAATCTGGAATGCTGAACGCTGGCTGCGACTGCCGTCCGAAGTGTCCATCCAAGCCGCGATGCTGCACAGTCCGGCCTTCGTCCAGGCGGTCAACACCTACTACGCCTGGGTGCACTTCCCGGCGACGGCCGCGTTCCTGCTCTGGACCTATCTGCGGCGACCGGCGTACTACCTGTGGATCCGGCGGGTGCTGACCGGGCTGACCGCGGCAGCCCTCGCCGTCCACGTCCTGTTCCCGCTCGCCCCGCCGAGACTCGTGGGCGCCTTCGGCATGATCGACACGGCCGCGCGCTACGGGCCGTCGGTCTACTCCGAGCCCGACACCGACACCCTGGCCAACCAGTACGCCGCGATGCCCTCCCTGCACATCGGCTGGGCCGTGGTCATCGCGCTGGGCCTGATCGTGATGACCCGGTCACGGTGGCGGTGGCTGTGGCTCGCCCATCCGGTCGTCACCACGCTCGTCGTGGTGGGCACCGCCAACCACTACTGGCTGGACGGGATCGTCGTCTGCGCCTTCCTGGCGCTGATGCTGCTCATCATCCGCCGCCCGGGCACCGCACCGGCGTCTCCGCCCGCCGCGCCTTTGGTCGCCGCTGCGATCGCCGCCCCGGCGGCGCCTACGCCTTCGGCGCCCGCCCCTTTGGTGCCCGCTCCGCCCGCCCCTTTGGCGCCCGCCCCGGCCGCGCCTTTGGCGCCCGCCCCGCCTTTGGCGCTGGATCAGGGTTCCGGGTCGAATCTTGACCCAAGATTCGACCGAGAACCCTGATCCAGCGCTTACGCGCGCGGCGGCTGCACGGGCGGCGACGCCAACGCGGGCGGTAGCGCTCGCAGGCGAGCGGTCAGCGCTTGCGGAAGGTGGTCGCGACGAGCAGGGCCACCACCGCGAATCCGGTCGCGACGCCGAACGCCGTGGTCATGCC
>JABFYB010000391.1 GCA_013361475.1 Hamadaea sp. | reverse complement strand
GGATGCCCGACGGCGTAGTGCCGCAACTGCTCGAAGGCGTGCTTGACGAATTCGCCCTTGTCGAGGTCGTTCGGGGTGAGCAGCACCCGGCCCGAGCTGTCGCGTACGCATTGCGGAGTCTGGTGGGCGATCAGCAGCGGGCGCATCACCGAACCGAGGTTGAGGATGACCTCGACGGCGGTGGTCGGGTCGTTGACGGCTGGCGACAGGGCCCGCAGTCCGATGTCGTTCAGCTGCCGCAGACCGAAGTCGATGTCCTGCTGCATCGTGCGGGCCGGGCCGACGATGAGCGCGTCGTCGACCACCCGGCTGACGGCGGTCGCGTTCGCCGGGGCCGGCCAGATCCGGATGATCGGCGTACCGGCGGTCACCCAGGCGCCCACCCGGGTCTCCAGGCGGATCACGGAGTCCGGCGGCGCCGCGTTGACGATCGCGCGGCGGCTCAGCTGTTGCACCCAGCCGTCCGCCGGGCTGAGGACGACCAGCGGCGATCCCAGCGCGCTCAGGTCGGGCCGGGGGCAGGCCTCGCCGACCTTCATGCCGAGGTTCTTGCCGTAGGGCAGTTGGGTGATCAGCTTCCGGGTCTCCCCGGAGACCCGCTGCATGATCCGGCCGACGTATTGCTGGCGGCTGATCCGGTCGAGGTAGACCACGATGGCGAGCACCGACAGCAGCGCCAGGATCAGCGCGAAGTTGATGGTGAGCGTGGGCGCGGACGGTTGGTCGGAGTCGATCCGGGCCAGCGTGAGCACGCAGAAGACGAAGGTGGACATCAGCAGGCCGACGAGGACCTGCCCGCCGCGGTCGCGCCAGAAGCCTCGCAGGACGCGCGGCGAGAACTGGCCGCTGGCCAGTTGCAGCGAGACCACGAGGAGGGAGAACACCACGCCGGCGGTCGTGATCACCGCACCGGCGATGGTGCCAAGCAGCGTGATCGCCACGTCGGGGGAGAAGGAGAAAACTCCGTTGACGGCGATGTCGTGCCGGGCGTCCAGATCGGCCAGCAGGAAGGCGATCACGACCGCGCAGGCCACCATCACCAGCGGCAGGAACAACAGGCTTTCGCGTACGCGTTCCCGGAAGGCGCGTAGCCGGAGCCGGCGGATGTGCGGCGCCACCCGGGCCTCGATGAGCTCGTCCGGTTCGGAGTTCTCCACGCGCACACCTTATTCGCGTCCAGCGACCCTGGAGACCTCTGGTGTATCTTCCGGCGACGGCGTATAAGGATCACGTCGGAACACGCGCGCGGGAGGCGTAATGGCGCTGAGGTGGAAGCGGATCGGCATCCTGGCCGGTGTGCTCTTCGCGATCAATGTGGCTGGACGGCTCGTCTCGAAGTTCGTCCTGGACGAGAACTCCAGTAAGCAGGATCTCGTGCCCGTCGTCGGGTTGACTGCGATCGCCCTGGTCTTCGCTGTCCTGGCCTTCGTCTGGGGCCGTCAGCGGCCGATGCCGACGGTCGCCTTCGACCTGGCCATGGCGGCGGTCGTGTCCTGTGCCCTCATCGTGCTGGTCGGCCCGCTCATCGTGGGCGAGGGGCCGTTCAAGATGGGCGCGGGGGACTTCTTCGAGCAGATCTGGCAGTACGCCGCGATCACGGTCGGCGCTTCGCTGCTCGGTGGGCTGATCCTCGTCGCGACCGGGCAGGACGTCCGGACCAAGCAGCTGCGCCAGTTCGCGCGGACGGCGAAGGCGAAGCCCAAGCGCGTCTAGCACAGCTACCAGCGCTACCGAAGGCGGTAGCGCAGGTAGCTGTGGTGCGTCGTGAAGCCCAGCTTCGCGTACAACGCCTGCGCGGCCTCGTTCGTCGACTCGACCTGGAGGAAGGCGTGGGTCGCGCCGTGCTCGCGGCCCCAGCGGGCCAGCTGCCCGACGATGCGTTGGGCCAGCCCGCGACGGCGAGCCGCGGGCACGGTCTCGATCGCGAACAGGCCGAGCCACCGTGCCCCCTCCCCGTCGGCGTGACCGGCGGTGGTGACACTGCCGCGACCCATCGCGAGCAGGTCGCCGCCGACTGCACTCCCGGCGGCTCGCCCATGCGGCTCCCCGGCGTCGGCGTACTCGCAGAAGGCGAGCGTGGGCACCGCGGTCAGGACGTGGCGCGCGGCCTCGGGCAGGGGCCCGCGCCGGCCTTCGATCAGGGCGAGCGCGGCCGGTGAGGGCTGTGCGGAGAGCGAGCCGACGGCGTCGGTGGCCGCGATGAGCTGGTCGAGGTCGACGGTCTGGACCCGCACGGCGCACTCCTCGTGCCAGCCGGCCTTGAGCAGCTCGCGCTGGACGGCGCTCGCGAGCGGCAGCGGCACGTCCACCTGCGGGGGCAGGTCGCGCTCGGTGTAGAACGCCACGACCTGCTCGATCGCCTCGGGGAGCGGCCGGCCGGGGTCGCCCACCGGCAGCGCGGAATTGGCCCGGCC
>JABFYB010000296.1 GCA_013361475.1 Hamadaea sp. | reverse complement strand
CCGTCCTCGGGGAAGGTCGCGGCGACCTGGTCGATCAGCAGGTCGAGGGTGAGGTCGCCGCCGGGGTCGAAGGTCTCGCCGCTGCCGGCGTAGTCGGGCGTGATGACCGTGCGGACGTCGGCGAGCCGCGGGACGAGGTGGGCGTAGTTGGTGACGGCGTCGCCGCCGGTGCCGTGCACCATCACCAGGCCGGGGCCGGACCCCGCCCGCTCGAAGTGGACGGGACCGCCGCCGTGGATGACCGTGGGCATGACGTGCTCCTGAAGTGAGAAGTGGGGGTCAGAGGTTGCCGCCGCCGGTGGCGTCCAGGGTGGTGCCGGTGACGAAGCTCGACTCGGGGGACGCGGCGAAGGCGACGACGTTCGCGATCTCGTCCGGGCTGCCGATGCGGTTGACGGCGTGGCGGCCCGCCGCGTACGCGCGGGCGTCCGGGTCGGTCAGCCAGCCGGCGTTGACGTCGGTGTCGATGATGCCCGGGGCGACGTTGTTGACCGTGATGCCCCTCGGCCCGAGCTCCTTGGCCAGGGCCAGCGTGAACACCTGCACCGCGCCCTTGGTCATGGCGTACGCGATGCCCTCGGGGAAGGCGATGCGGGCCGCGCCGGAGGTGATGTTGACGATCCTGCCCCCGTCCGGGATCAGCGGCAGCACCCGCCGGGTGAGGAAGAACAGCCCCTTGACGTTGACCGCGAACACCCGGTCGTAGCCGTCCTCGGTCTCCTCGGCGAGCGGCCCGGACGATCCGATGCCCGCGTTGTTGACCAGCACGTCCAGCACCCCGGTCTCGCTCGCCACCCGGTCGGCGAGCCTGGCCACGTCCTCGGGCACGCCGAGGTCGGCCTGGACGGCGACGGCGTTCGGGCCGATCAGCCGGACGACCTCGGCGGCGGCCGCCTCGTCCCTGGCGTAGTTGACGATCACGCGGAAGCCGTCCTTGGCCAGGCGCAGCGCGATCGCCCGCCCGATCCCCCTGCCGGCCCCGGTCACCAGAGCAGTCCTCATCACGCACAACCTTTCTGTAGCGATCGATACAGAAACCATAACATAGCGATCGCTATAGAATGAGCGCATGGCCAGGCAGCGGACATTCGACAGGGACGCGGCGCTCGACAGCGCGCTGCGCGCGTTCTGGCGGCACGGCTACGAGGCGACCTCGATCGCCGAGCTGACCGCCGCCATGGGCATCAGGCCCCCCAGCCTGTACGCCGCCTTCGGCGACAAACGCCGCCTGTTCGAGGAGGCGGTGAGCCGCTACCAGGAGACCTACGGCGCCTTCACCACCCGGGCCCTGGCCGAGGAGCCCACCGGCCGGCAGGCCGTCGAACGCGTGCTGCGCGAGTCCGCCGCCGAGTACGCGAGCGCCGACCACCCGCCCGGCTGCCTGATCATCTCGGCCGCGGTGAACTGCGGGCCGGAGTCCGCCGAGGTCGAGGAGCTGCTGCGGGGCTTCAGGGAGCAGGCCAAGGCCGCGCTCAAGCAGCGCATCGACGACGACGTACGCGCCGGGCGGCTCGCGCCGGGCACCGACACCGCCGCCCTGGCCACCTACTTCGCCTCGGTGATCCAGGGCATGTCCACGCAGTCGCGCGACGGCGTCCCGTACGACAGACTCCTGGCCGTCGCGGAGCTGGCGATGACCGCCTACCCCGCTACTGCGACATGACGGAGGCGTCCTCCGGCGGCAGGTCGGGCGGCGACGCGCGGAACCAGCGGCAGCCGTGCGGGTCCAGCGCGACCCGTACCGTGCCGTCGTCGGAGACCTCCAGCGTGCCGTCCACCAGCAGGTCCGTGAGGTCGCAGTTGGCGAGGCCGTCCAGGTGGAGCACGACGTCCTTGGCCGTGTCGCACAGGTTGTGGACGACCACGACCGTCGCGCCGTCGGCGTCGCAGCGGTGGGCGAACACGGCGTTCTCGCCGGTGTCCAGCACCGTGTACTCGCCCCACGCCAGCTCGGGGCACTCCCGGTAACGCTCGATGAGGAGCTGGAACCAGCGCAGCAGCGAGTCGGTGTCCCGCTTCTGGTCGGCCACGTTCACCCGGTCGGGCGCGAAGGAGCCCTCGGGGATCTCGCGGACCGTCTCCTCCGCCTGGCTGAACCCGCCGTCCGGGGACCACTGCATGGGGATGCGGACGGCCATCCGGCCCTCCTCGTCCAGGTTCTCCCCCATGCCGATCTCCTCCCCGTAGAAGATCACGGGCGTGCCCGGGAGGGAGAACAGCAGGCTGTACGCCATCTTGACCCGCCGCAGGTCGCCGCCGAGCATCGTCGGCAGCCGCCGGCGCAGCCCGCGCCCGAAGATCTGCATGTCCTTACGGGGGCCGAACGCGTCGAAGATCTCCTGGCGTTCCTCGTCGGTGAGCTTGTCGAGGGTCAGCTCGTCGTGGTTGCGGAGGAACATCGCCCACTGGCAGTCC
>JABFYB010000537.1 GCA_013361475.1 Hamadaea sp. | reverse complement strand
CCGAAGCAGCAGCATGGGTGACGCAATGATCATGAAACACGGCGGGGTGCCGGGGCTCGATCCGGTCGTCACTGACTAGGCTGACATGTCGTGACGGACCTTTCCGCGATCATCAAGGCCTATGACGTCCGGGGCACCGTCCCCGATCAGCTGAACGAGGACGTGGCGCGGGCAGTCGGCATCGCGTTCGCCCGGGTGCTGGCCGAGCAGGGCACCGGAGCCACCGCCGTCGTGGTCGCTCACGACATGCGCGAATCCGGCCCCGGCCTGGTCGCGGCGTACGCCGAGGGCCTCCGCTCGGTCGGGCTCGACGTCGTCGACGTCGGCCTGTGCTCGACCGACGAGCTGTACTACGCCTCGGGCATCCTCGACCTGCCGGGCGCCATGTTCACGGCGAGTCACAATCCCGCGCAGTACAACGGGATCAAGCACTGCTACGCCGGGGCGAAGCCGGTCGGGCAGGAGTCCGGGCTGGCCCGGATCAAGGAGATCGCGCAGGACCTGCTCGACAGCGGCGCGGCGACCGAGGTCGGCGAGCTGCGCGGCGGCTATGAAGAGCGGGACATGCTCCCGGCGTACGCCGAGCACCTTCGCGGTCTGGTCGACCTGTCCGGCATCCGCCCGCTGAAGGTCGTCGTCGACGCCGGCAACGGCATGGGCGGGTTCACCGTCCCGGCGGTGCTCGGTGACGCGGTGCTGCCCGCGCTGCCGCTGGACATCGTCCCGATGTACTTCGAGCTGGACGGGTCGTTCCCGAACCACGAGGCGAACCCGCTGGAGCCGAAGAACATCGTGGACCTCCAGGCGGCGGTCGTGAAGAACGGCGCCGACCTGGGCCTGGCCTTCGACGGCGACGCCGACCGCTGCTTCGTCGTGGACGCCGACGGCGACCCGGTGTCGCCGAGCGCGATCACGGCGCTGGTCGCGACGCGGGAACTCGCCAAGCACCCCGGCGGCACCGTCATCCACAACCTCATCACCTCGCGGGCGGTGCCCGAGATCGTGACCGAGAACGGTGGGGTCCCCGTGCGTACGCGGGTGGGCCACTCCTTCATCAAGGCGGAGATGGCGAAGACCGACGCGATCTTCGGCGGCGAGCACTCCGCGCACTACTACTTCCGCGACTTCTGGGGCGCCGACACCGGCATGCTGGCCGCGATGCACGTGCTGGCCGCGCTCGGTGAGCAGGACAAGCCGCTGAAGGAGCTGGCCGCCCGGTTCGAGCGGTACGCCGCCTCCGGCGAGATCAACTCCACGGTGACCGATCAGCGGGCGAAGCTCGACGAGGTCAAGCAGGCCTTCGCCGACTCCGAGCAGGATGAGCTGGACGGCCTCACGGTGAGCTTCGCCGACGGGGCCTGGATCAACCTGCGCCCGTCCAACACCGAGCCGTTGCTGCGGCTGAACATCGAGGCGCCGTCCGCCGAGCGCGTAGCGCAGCTCCGCGACGACGTGCTGGCGATCGTGCGCGGGTAGGCTCTGGCCATGTCTGAGACTGACCGCACTCCTGGCGGCTCGCGCGAGCACTCCCCGGCGACGAACTCGGCGACCCTCGACCCGCAGCTGCTCGAGGTGCTGGCCTGCCCGGCGCCGGATCACGCCCCGCTGGGCTACGACGCGGCCGCGCAGACATTGACCTGCACGTCGTGCGGCCGGGTGTTCCCGGTCCGCGACGGTCTTCCGGTGTTGCTGCTCGACGAGGTGATCTAAGGGATGGGCGCTCCGATAGACGGCTCCGCCGGCGTACGCGGGCATCGGCACCTCGACGAGGCGCTGCTCGACGACGTCGCCGCGCTGGAGTCCAACGACCCGGGCGGCATGATGCGCGCGACGGCCGGCGCCGGAGCGCAGGTACGCGAGGCGACCGCGCTGACGGCCGAGGTCAACCTCGGTCAGCTGGCCGACGAGGGCCGCCCGCGCGCGATCGTCATCGCCGGGGCCGGGACGGCCGCCCGCAGCGGCGACGTGCTCGCCACCGTCGCCGGGCCGCGGTGTCCGGTGCCGGTGCTGGCGCATCGCAGTTCCGGCGTACCGGGCTGGGTCGGCGCGGCCGATGTCGTGATCGCCGTGTCGGCCAGTGGCCGGTCCCCTGAGGCCCTCGCGGCGGCGGAGGCGGCCACCCGGCGAGGTGCCCGTCTCGTCGCGATCGGCGCGCCAGATTCGCCATTGCAGTCGGTGGCCGAGCGGGGCAGGTCCCCGTTCGTCCCGGTGCCGCGACGCGCGCCGGCTCGGGCCAGCCTCTGGGCGTTGACCGTTCCGGTGCTGCTCGCGGCTCGGGCGCTCGGCCTGGTGAAGATCACGGAGGCGGACCTCGCCGAGACGGCGTCCCGGTTGGACGCCGACGCCGACCGGTGCCGCCCGACGGCGGAGAGCTTCGTGAACCCGGCCAAGGCGATGGCGTTGTCTCTGGCCGGTTCGGTGCCGGTCGTCTGGGGTTCGTCGCCGCTGGCGACGATGGCGGCCCGCCGGTTCGGCGACACGCTGTCGGCGAACGCGCGCTATCCCGTGGTCACCGGCGAACTCGGGGAGGCCGGCCGGGGCCGTGTCGGTCTGCTCGACGGCTACTTCGGCGCGCTGGCGGAGTCGCAGCGCGACATCTTCGCCGACCCCGACGACGAGGCTGAGGCGAGCAGTCGCCTCTCCGTGACGTTGCTGCAGGATGGCGGCCTGGCCGACGACGAGATCAGCGCGCCGGCCGGAGTGGAGGAGCGCCGCATCGAGGCGGTGCAGGAGATCTGCGACCGCCGGGGGATTCGGTGGACGCTGCTCACCGCGGAGGGTGGTTCGGTGCTGGAGCGGTTCGCCTCGCTGGTGGCCGTGCCCGACTTCGCCTCGATCTACCTGAGCCTGGCACACGGGCTCGACCCGATGGCGGTGCCGGCCGTCACGGAACTGAAGGAAAAGCTGCGCGGCTGATAAAGCGCCGGATCAGGGTTCAGTGTTGACGCAAGATCCGACACTGGACCCTGTTCTGCCGCCGGGGGGAGCCGGAGGCACGTGATCAGAGAGGGAATGAAGCAAGCGTGAGCGCTGGTGGAGGCACCAAAGCGGTCGTGGCGGCACTGGCCGCCAACTTGGGCATCGCGACCACGAAGTTCATCGCGGCGGCCCTGAGCGGGTCGTCGTCGATGCTGGCGGAGGCGATCCACTCGGTCGCCGACTCCGGCAACCAGGTGCTGCTGTTGTTCGGCGGGAAGCGTGCCCAGCGCGCGGCGACGCCACAGCACCCGTTCGGGTACGGGCGGGAGCGCTACATCTACAGCTTCATCGTCTCGATCGTGCTGTTCAGCGTCGGTGGCCTGTTCGCGTTGTACGAGGCGTACCACAAGTGGCACGACCCGCACCCCATCACGTCGTGGGCGTGGCTGCCGATCGCCGTTCTCGTGGTCTCGATCGTCCTGGAGAGCATGTCGTTCCGGACCGCCATCAAGGAGTCCAACCTCATCCGGGGCAAGGTCGGCTGGGTGCAGTTCATCCGCCGGGCCAAGGCGCCGGAGCTGCCGGTGGTCCTCCTCGAGGACCTGGGCGCGCTGATCGGTCTGGTCTTCGCCCTGTTCGGCGTCTCGATGACGCTGCTGACCGACGACGGTCGCTGGGACGCGGCCGGCACGGCGATGATCGGCGTACTGCTGGTGGCGATCGCGGTGGTGCTCGCCGTGGAGACCAAGAGCCTGCTGCTCGGCGAGTCCGCGACGGACACCGACGTCGCCGCCATCGAGCGGGCCATCCTCGCCGGCGACGAGGCCGAGCGGATCATCCACATGCGTACGCTGCACCTCGGGCCTGAGGAGCTGCTGGTCGCCGCGAAGATCGCGATCCGGCACGAGGACTCGGCCGACCACATCGCGCACGGCATCGACGCCATCGAGCAGCGCATTCGCGACGCGGTGCCGATCGCCCGGGTCATCTACCTGGAGCCGGACATCTACGAGGCGGGCCGCCAGCCGAAGCAGGCCGTCGAGGAACACTGAAAAAGCACAGCCGAGCACCGAGAAGCACAGAGGAAGTCCTGAGCATGCGTCCCCTCGCCAGCCCGATCCAGCCCTACGCCTGGGGTTCGCGGACCGCCCTCGCCGAGTTGCAGGGCCGGTCCGCGCCCAGCGCCGGTCCGGAGGCCGAGCTGTGGGTCGGGGCGCATCCGAGCGCCCCGGCTCGACTGCCCGACGGTCGCGGGCTGGACGAGGCGATCGCCGCCGATCCGCGGCCGACGCTCGGCCCGGCCCTGGACCGGTTCGGCCCACGCCTGCCGTACCTGCTCAAGGTGCTCGCCGCCGAGCAGCCGCTGTCCTTGCAGGCCCACCCGGACCTGCCGACGGCGCAGGCGGCGTTCGCGGCCGGGCATCCGAGCTATGTGGACGCCAATCACAAGCCCGAGCTGCTGGTCGCGGTCACCGAGTTCGACGCGCTGTGCGGCTTCCAGCCGGCCTCCGAGGGCGCCTCACGGCTCGCCGGTCTCCAGGTCGCCAAGCTCGACCAAGTGGTACGCACACTGGCGGCCGGTGATCTCCGGTCAGCGGTCGAGCAGGTGCTCACCTGGCCGGAGCCGGATCGGGCCGGGCTGGTGGCCGACGTCGTCGCCGCCGCCGGAGAACACCCCGAGTACGCGGTCGCCCGGCGGCTGGCCGCGTACTACCCGGGTGACGTCGGCGTGGTGGTCGCGTTGCTGCTGAACTTCGTCACGCTGCAGCCGGGTGAGGGCATCTGGATGCCCGCCGGCAACCTTCACGCGTACCTGCGGGGGACCGGCGTCGAGATCATGGCGGCCAGCGACAACGTCCTGCGGGGCGGTCTCACGCCCAAGCCCGTCGACGTGCCGGAACTGTTGCGGGTGCTCGTCTTCGAGCCGCTGCCCGACCCAGTGCTGCGTCCCGTCCGGCTGGCCGAGGGCGCAGGGTGGTCGGTCGACACGTGGCCGGTTCCGATCGAGGACTTCGCGCTGCGCCGGGTCACCTTGGCCGGGGAAGCGGTGCGCCTCGACCCGGTCGGCCCGCGTACCCTTCTGTGCCTGCGTGGCGAGGTCGTGGCCGCGGACCGGGAGGGCAGCGTGGACCTGAAGCCCGGGTACGCCGCCTTCGGCAACGCCGACGCCGGCCAGCTGGAGCTGACCGGCGTCGGAGAGGTTTTCCTGGCTGAGATTTCTCAGTGACGGTTTCTCAGTAGCGGTAGTGGTCGGCCTTGTACGGGCCCTCCACCGGTACGCCCAGGTAGTCGGCCTGGTCCTTGGTGAGCTGGGTGAGCTTGACGCCCAGCGCGTCCAGGTGCAGGCGGGCGACCTTCTCGTCCAGGTGCTTGGGCAGCACGTAGACGCCGATCGGGTACTGGTCGGTCTTGGTGAACAGCTCGATCTGGGCGATGGTCTGGTTCGTGAAGCTGTTGCTCATCACGAAGCTCGGGTGACCGGTCGCGTTGCCGAGGTTCAGCAGGCGGCCCTCGGACAGCACGATGATCGAGTGGCCGTCCGGGAACACCCACTCGTCGACCTGCGGCTTGATGTTGACCTTCTGGACGCCGGGGAGCTTGGCCAGACCGGCCATGTCGATCTCGTTGTCGAAGTGGCCGATGTTGCCGACGATCGCGTTGTGCTTCATCTGCGCCATGTGGTCGGCGGTGATGACGTCCTTGCAGCCGGTCGAGGTGACGAAGATGTCCGCGGTGGACACCACGTCCTCGAGCGTGGCGACCTGGTAGCCGTCCATCGCGGCCTGCAGCGCGCAGATCGGGTCGACCTCGGTGACGATGACCCGGGCGCCCTGGCCGCGCAGCGACTCGGCGCAGCCCTTGCCGACGTCGCCGTAGCCCGCGATGACCGCGACCTTGCCACCGATCAGCACGTCGGTCGCGCGGTTGATGCCGTCGATCAGCGAGTGGCGGCAGCCGTACTTGTTGTCGAACTTGCTCTTGGTGACCGAGTCGTTGACGTTGATCGCCGGGAACAGCAGCGAACCCGCCGCCTGCATCTCGTAGAGGCGATGCACGCCGGTGGTGGTCTCCTCGGTGACGCCCTTGATCTGCCCGGCGACCGTGGTCCACCGCTTCGCGTCCTCGGTGAGCGACCGCTGCAGCACCTTGAGGATGATCGCGTACTCCTCGGAGTCGGCGGTGTCCGGCGACGGGACGGCGCCGGCCGCCTCGAACTGCGCGCCCTTGTGGACGAGCAGGGTGGCGTCGCCGCCGTCGTCGAGGATCATGTTCGGGCCGTCACCGCCCGGCCAGAGCAGAATCTGCTCGGTGCACCACCAGTACTCCTCCAGCGTCTCGCCCTTCCAGGCGAAGACCGGCACGCCCGAGGGCTGCTCGACGGTGCCCTCCGGGCCGACGACGACCGCGGCCGCCGCGTGGTCCTGAGTGGAGAAGATGTTGCAGCTGGCCCAGCGCACCTCGGCGCCGAGCGCGACGAGCGTCTCGATGAGGACGGCCGTCTGGATGGTCATGTGCAGCGATCCGGTGATCCGCGCGCCGCGCAGCGGCTTCGTCTCGCCGAACTCCCGGCGCATGGCCATCAGGCCGGGCATCTCGTGCTCGGCGAGCTGGATCTCCTTACGCCCGAAGGCGGCGAGGGAGAGGTCGGCGACCTTGTAGTCACCAGTGGTCAGGATGCGGGTCATGTACAGAACTCCTGTCGGTCGGCTGACCAGTGCCGGTCGTACCGGCGGTGCTTGCCGAATTGAGCGTACCGGCCGGTCCAGGGCCGCCTCGTCTCGGCAGGTGCTCACGTCAACTGACCGACAGACATGCGTACGCCGGTGGCCGAGCCGCTCGTGGACCTTCCACGATCGGGCGACCACCGGCGTACATCCCCCCGGTTTGGTTCCCCCGCGCGTGCCCCCGAGATCGCTCTCGGGTTAACGCTGCGTGGTTACAGACTCACACCACGTAAGGAACATGTCAAGCAAAACGGAAAATTCGCCGTGGTGTCCGGTGTGGTGCGGTTCATGTGCCGATCCTCGACGTCGGCTTGACGCCACCCCGACCCTTGGCCTTAAGGTATGGCTGCCCTAACTTAGGTTCAGCTAACGTCCCTCGATCTTCCGGAGTGCGCCATGTCCGGCAACGTCTTCCTTCCGGCGTACCTCACGGGTCTGCGTGAGGGGCTGGAGGCCGCGCTGGTCGTCACGATCCTCGTCGGCTTCCTCGTCAAGTCCGACCGCCGTCGCCAGTTGCCGCTCGTCTGGGCCGGCGTCGGGGTCGCCGCCGCGTTGTCCGTCGGCGTCGTGCTGGCCCTCGGCTACGCCTCCGAAGTGCTGACCGGGCCGGGCCGGGAGCTGTTCGAGGCGATCACCTCGGTCGTCGCCGTCGTCTTCGTGACCTGGATGATCTTCTGGATGCGCAAGGCCGCCCGGTCGATCGCCGGTCAGCTGCGCGCCAAGCTCACCGACGCGATCAACCTCGGTCCGATCGCCGTGGTGGTCGTCGCCTTCCTCGCGGTCGCCCGGGAAGGCGTCGAGACGGCCGTCATCTTCATGGGCATCGTCCAGCAGTCGCCGACCGTGTGGCCGGTCCTGGGCATCACCGGCGGACTCCTCACCGCGGCGGCGCTCGGCTTCGGCCTGTACGCCAGCATCCTGCGGATCAACCTGACCAAGTTCTTCACCTGGACCGGGTTGCTGCTGATCCTGGTCGCCGCCGGCATCTTCAAGTACGGCGTCCACGACTTCCAGGAGGCCGGCGTCCTGCCGGGGCTGTCGGCCAAGGCGTTCGACATCAGCGGTGTGCTCGACCCCACCACCTGGTACGCCTCGTTGCTCTCCGGAATGTTCAACATCACCCCGGAGCCGACCGTGCTCGAGGTCGTCGCCTGGATCGCCTACGTGATCCCGGTGCTGATCCTGTTCCTGCTCCCCACCCGGGCCAAGCGGCCTGCCCCCGCCGGGCAGCCCGCCGGAGCCGCTCCCACGTCCGCTCGTTGATCTCTGGAGAGACCGATCATGCGCAAGCACCTCCTCGTACCGGCCGCCCTGCTGGGCCTGACCGCGTTCGGCCTGACCGGGTGCGGCAAGGACGAGCCCGCCGCGACCGGGGCCGACGGTCCGATCGCGGTCACCGCCAGCGACTCCGCCTGTGAGGTGGCCCGGTCGGAGAGCGCCGCCGGGACGGTCAGCTTCAAGATCAGCAACACCGGCTCGAAGGTCAACGAGTTCTACATCTACGCCTCCGGCGACCGGGTGATGGGCGAGAAGGAGAACATCCTGCCGGGCGTACCGGTGGAACTGCACGTCGAGCTGCCGGCCGGGACCTATGAGGCGGCCTGCAAGCCGGGCATGGTCGGCGACGGCATCCGCAGCAAGTTCACCGTGACCGGGTCGGCCGCGCCGCTGACCTCGGACCAGAAGCTCGCCGACGCGACCACGAGCTACCAGCGGTACGTCAAGAGCCAGACCGACGCCCTCCTGGTCAAGACCGAGGAGTTCGTCAACGCCGTCAAGGCCGGTGACGTCGCCAAGGCCAAGGCGCTGTTCCCGGTGGCCCGCACGTACTGGGAGCGCATCGAGCCGGTGGCCGAGATCTTCGGCGACCTCGACCCGAAGATCGACGGCCGGGAGGACGTGGTCGCCGAGGGCATGGCCTTCACCGGGTTCCACCGGATCGAGAAGGACCTCTGGACCACCGGGGACATCAGCAAGGACGGCCCGATCGCCGACCAGCTCCTGACTGACGTCAAGGAGATCGTGACCAAGGCCAACGCCGAGAAGCTCTCCCCGCTCCAGCTGGCCAACGGCGCGAAGGAGCTGCTGGACGAGGTCGCCACCGGGAAGATCACCGGCGAGGAGGACCGCTACTCGCACACCGACCTGTGGGACTTCGCCGCCAACGTCGAGGGGTCGAAGGCGGCCGTCGCCGCGTTGCGCCCGGCGCTGGAGGAGCGCAGCCCTGACCTGGTCACGAAGCTGGACGCCGCGTTCAAGACGGTGGAGACGACCCTGGCCAAGCACCGCGCGGGCGACGGCTGGAAGCTGCACAACCAGCTCAGCCAGGCCGAGTTGAAGGAACTGTCGGACGTGATCAACGCCTTGGCCGAGCCGATCAGCCAGGTCGCGGGCGCGATCAAGTAAGCGGGGGAGTCGGCATGGTTTCTCGGCGGAAGGCCCTGACCCTGGCCGGTGTCGGCGTCGCGGGCGCGGCCGGCGTGGCCGCCACCGCGTCGGTCCTCAGCGGCGGTGGTGAGTCCGCGACCGCGTCCGGCACGGCGGCGGACGCGATCGAGTTCTACGGCGAACATCAAGCCGGCATCGTCACCCCGGCGCAGGACCGGCTGCACTTCGTGGCGTTCGACGTGATCACCAAGGATCGCGCCGACCTCATCGAACTCCTGCAGAAGTGGACTGCGGCGGCGGCCCGGATGACTGCGGGCCACGACGCCGGGGTCATCGGCGCGGTCAGCGGGATCGCCGAGGCGCCGCCGGACGACACCGGCGAGGCGCTCGGCCTGCCGGCCAGTGGGCTCACGCTGACCATCGGGTTCGGCCCGAGCCTGTTCCGGACGGCCGACGGGGTGGACCGCTTCGGCCTCGCCGCCCGGCGTCCGGCCGCCCTCGCCGACCTGCCCGCGTTCCGGGGCGACGCGCTGAAGCCGGAGATCTCCGGGGGTGACCTGTGCATCCAAGCCTGCGCCAACGACCCGCAGGTCGCCGTGCACGCCATCCGCAACCTCGCCCGGATCGGCTTCGGCAAGGTGACCGTGCGCTACTCGCAGCTCGGCTTCGGGCGTACGTCGTCGACGTCGCGCAGCCAGGCGACCCCGCGCAATCTCATGGGCTTCAAGGACGGCACGAACAATCTCAAGGCGGAAGACGGCGACCTGCTCACGGAACACTTGTGGGCGGCGCCCTCGGACGGCGCGGACTGGATGACCGGCGGCAGCTACCTGGTCACTCGCAAGATCCGGATGGTCATCGAGACCTGGGACCGCACCTCGCTCGGCGAGCAGGAGGCGATCATCGGCCGGAACAAGGGCGAAGGCGCACCACTCGGCCACGCGAAGGAGTTCGACCAGATCGACTTCGCGCGCAAGGGACCCGACGGCGCCCCGGCCATTCCGATGGACGCGCACGTCCGGCTCGCCCACCCCGAACAGAACAACGGCGTACGCCTGCTCCGGCGCGGCTACAACTTCGTGGACGGGTCGGACGGACTCGGCCGGTTGGACGCGGGCTTGTTCTTCATCGCGTACCAGCGGGATCCGCGTAAGCAGTTCGTCGCGGTGCAGCGCAACCTGGCCAAGTCGGACACGCTCAACGAGTACATCCGGCACGAGTCCAGCGCGGTGTGGGCCTGTCCGCCCGGGGTCACCGGACCGCAGGACTTCTGGGGCCGGACGCTGTTCGCCTGACCGGCTCGCGTCGGCACCGGCCGCTCGG
>JABFYB010000506.1 GCA_013361475.1 Hamadaea sp. | reverse complement strand
CGGCCAGCGCACCGGCCGCGACCGTCGCCTGGGTGCGGAACTGCCGCCAGGTGAGCCAGATCATCGCAGTGCCTCCGTTCCCCGCACAGCCGCGATGGCCGCCCGCGTCATGTACGCCAGCCCGACGTCTTCGAGGTCGGCGTGCGCCGCGCCCGGGATCGGCTCGGTGCTGCGGACGACGACGGTGGCCTCGCGGGCCGAGTCGTCGGTGTGGATGATCGCCGCCCCGGCCGGCAGCTGGGCCGGATCGGCTTGCCCGGCGGGGAGCCGGTAGTGCTCGGCGAGCAGGTCGGCGACGTCTCCGGCCAGCTGGACCCGGCCGGCGGCGAGCACGACGAGGTGGTCGCAGACCCGTTCGAGGTCGCCGAGCAGGTGCGAGGACAGCACGACGCTGACCCCGAGTTCGGCGACGAACTCCAGCAGGTCCCGCAGGAAAGCGCTGCGCGCCAACGGATCCAGCGAAGCCACCGGCTCGTCGAGGATCAGCAGCTCGGCTCGTTTGGCGGCGGCCACGGTCAAGGCGAGCTGAGCCCGCTGGCCGCCGGACAACCGGCCGGCCTTCTGCGCCGGGTCGAGGCCGAGCTGCTGCACGCGCCGCCGGGCCAGGCCCATGTCCCACCGCGGGTTCAGCTTCCGGCCCAGCTTCAGGTGATCGGCTACCGACAGCCCGGCGTACACCGGGGCGTCCTGCGCGACGAAGCCGACCTTCGCGAGCTGGGCCGCTCCGGCGGCCGGGCGGTCGCCCAGCACGGCGATGCTGCCGGTGGTGGGCGCGAGCAGGCCGCAGGTCAGCCCCAGCAGGGTGGACTTCCCCGCGCCGTTCGGGCCGACCAGGCCGACGATTCGCCCGGCTGGCACGCGGAGAGTGCACTCGGTCAGCGCCGCCTTGTGGCGGTAGCGCTTGCCGAGATCTCGCGTCTCGATGATGGGTGTCATGGGAGCAGTTGTAGACAGCGGGCGGTCACAGCACGGTCCGCTCCGCTGTGACCCCGTTGTGACGGCGACCCCGATAACCTCGGACGATGAGGGTGCTGGTGGTCGAGGACCAGACGGAGCTGGCCGACTCGGTGGCGCGGGTGCTGCGGCGCGAGGGGATGGCCGTCGACGTGGCGTACGACGGCGCGGCCGCGCTGGAGCGCACCGGCGTCGTGGATTACGACGTCGTCGTCCTCGATCGGGATCTGCCCGAGGTCCACGGTGACGACGTCTGCCGCGCCCTCGTCGGCCGGGCGGCGCCGACGCGTGTGCTGATGCTGACCGCTTCGAGCACGATCGCGGAACGGGTCGAGGGGCTGGGCCTGGGCGCCGACGACTACCTGCCCAAGCCGTTCGCGTACGCCGAACTCGTGGCGCGCATCCGGGCAGTGGGCCGCCGCACGACCCCGGCCGCACCGCCGATCCTCGTGCACGGCGACCTGCGGCTCGATCCGGGGCAACGCCTCGCGACCCGGGCCGGAGCGCGCCTGTCGTTGAGCCCGAAGGAGTTCGCCGTCCTCGAATACCTGCTCACCGCACAGGGCCGGGTGGTCTCCGCCGAGGAACTGCTCGACCGGGTGTGGGACGAGGCGGCCGACCCGTTCACCACCACCGTCAAGGCGACGATCAATCGGCTGCGGGCCAAGCTCGGCGACCCGCCGGTGATCGAGACCGTGAACCGTTCCGGCTACCGGGTGTGACCATGCCGCCAGCGCACCGCCTCCGCCGCCGCTTCACCGTCCTCTACGGCGTCATGTCCGTCCTGTCCGGCGTGATCCTGCTCGGCATCGTCTTCGTGCTCGCCCGGGATCTACCCCCCGCCGACGGGCCGGCCCCGCCCGGCGGCCCGCCCGCCGGGTCCGGCCTGGGCGTCCCACCCGCCGTCTTCCTCGACTTCCGCGCCGACGTGGTGCTCGTGTGCGGGATCGCGCTCGCCGTCATGGCCCCGCTGTCGCTCGGGCTGGGCTGGCTGTACGCCGGGCGGATGCTGCGGCCGGTGCGGCAGATGACCGGACGCCTCCAGCAGATCTCTGGGTCCAATGTGCACGAGCGGCTGGCCCTGTCCGGTCACCGCGACGAGTTCCGGGACCTCGGGGACACCATCGACGGGCTACTCGCCCGCCTGGAGGCGGCGCTCGAAGGGCAGAAGCGGTTCGTCGCCAACGCCGCGCACGAACTGCGTACGCCGTTGACGGTCGAGCACGCGCTGATCGAGGAACCCTTGATCGACCCGGACGCCACCGTCGAGGCGTACCGGGCGAACTTCGAGCGCCTGCTCGCCGTGAACCGGGAGCGCGGGCGGCTGCTGGAATCGCTGCTCACCCTGGCGGGCAGCGAACACGGCAGTACGCACGGCCAGGAGCACACCGAGACGGTCGACCTCGCCGCCCTCGTCGAGCAGACGCTCCAAGACCGGACGGCGGCGGCGAACGATCGCGGCCTGCGCGTGAAGACCTCCGTACGCCCAGCGCCCGTGCTCGGCGATTCGACGCTGCTGTCGCGCCTGGTGGCGAATCTGTGGGACAACGCGATCCACTACAACGTCCCGGGCGGCGTGGTCGAGGTCGCCACACGCGTCGACACCGGCCTGGCCGTGCTCGTCGTCTCGAACACCGGCCCGATGGTGCCGTCGGAGGAGGTGCAGCGGCTGTTCGAGCCGTTCCAGCGGCTGCATCGGGTCGCCGACGACGACCGGCACGGGCTCGGCCTGTCGATCGTCCGCGCGATCGTCGCCGCGCACGCCGGGCAGCTCACCGCCGCCGCCCGGCCGGACGGCGGCCTGACGGTCGAGATCGCGTTCCCCGCCCGGCTAACGGCGGATTAGCGACTCAGTATTCGCTTCGCGCGGCCAGCTCTGGATCAGCGATTTCAGCGTTCGTTTCCCGGTCGGCTAGCCGTTCATCAGCGACTCAGTGTTCGAGGAGGGTCCGCAGAACCGGGCGGGCTGCTTCGACCGGATCGGCGTCCGGCGGCATACGCAGCGCGCCGCTGATCCAGAGGCTCGCGAACCCGTGCGCGATCGACCAGGCCGCCTGTGTCAGGTGCTCGGGCCGGGCCGGCGAGTCCGGCACGGCGGCCGCGCCCCGACGCAGAACCTCACCCGCCCGTGTCTCCGCGGCCCGGAGGGCTTCGTCGTCGGGCCGGTAGAGAGCAGGCTGGAACATCACCGAGAAGTGCACCGGATGCCCGACGGCGAACCCGACGTACGCCACCCCGGCGGCGAGGAAGTCGGTCTGCGCCTCCTCCAGCGCGTCGGCGAGCAGGCCGAAGCCTTCGGCCGCGATCGCGGTCAGCACGCCCGCCTTGTCCCCGAAGTGGTACGCGGGCGCCGCGTGCGAGACACCCGCCCGGCGGGCCAGTTCACGCAGGCTCCACCCGTCGAGCCCGGACTCCCCGATCGCGGCGACGGCGGCGGTGACGATCGTGCGGCGAAGGTCCCCATGGTGGTATCCGGCTTTCGTCACAGCGCTCCTCCAGTCCAGGCAGCAACTTGCCATTGACAAGATACCGCATCCGACCGGCTTCGCCGCGCTCAGGCGAGCGACATGAACAACTTCTCCATCTGCGCGATGTCGGCCGCCTGGTCCGAGCCGTCGTTCTTGGCCGACATGCACTGCTGGAGCCCACTGGCGACGATCTTGAAGCCGGCCCGGTCGAGCGCGCGGGAGACTGCCGCGAGCTGAGTCACGACGTCCGCGCAGTCACGGCCCTCCTCGAGCATCGCGATGACGCCCCGGATCTGGCCTTCGGCGCGGCGCAGGCGGCGTACGACGTCGCCGACGGTCTCGCCTTCGATCTGCATCTGCTTCTCCTTCCCGAGGGGCTGCGCTTGAACGATACACCTGGGGGTATCGGGGTCACCTTGACGATGACCCGTCCGGTCGGGCTATTGTTGCTGGCAGCAATACCCCGTGGGGTATCCAGAACCGCACGCTGGAGGGAACCACATGTCCGAGATCGATCTCGCGGGCTTCACCGCCGCGCACGCCGCCGGAGCGGTGGTCGTCGACGTCCGCGAGCCGGAGGAGTACGTCCGGGGCCATGTGCCGGGAGCCCGTCTGATCCCACTCGGCCGGCTGCCACAGCACGTCGGTGAGCTGCCCCACGCCGAGCGGATCTACCTGATCTGCGCGGCGGGGAATCGCAGCAAGGCGGCCGTGAGCCTGCTCACCCGGGCCGGTTTCGACGCCGTCTCGGTCGCGGGCGGCACCAGCGCCTGGGAGCGAGCGGGCCGGGCCACCGTCACCGGCAGCCGGCCGGGTGGGCACTGACCGACTTCGCGACACTCTGATTCGAGAGGAGGCGCCATGGCGTACGTCATCGCGATCGACACCCCGACGCTCGGCGACCGCAGCTATCTCGTCCACGACGGCGAGGTGGCCTTCGTCGTCGACCCGCAGCGAGACATCGACCGGATTCTGGATCTCGCGGCCGACGCCGGAGTGCGGATCACGCACGTCTTCGAGACCCACGTCCACAACGACTATGTGACCGGCGGCCGCGCGCTCGCCGACGCCACCGGGGCGGCGTATCACGTCAACGCGGCCGACGCGGTGGAGTTCGACCGCACGCCGATCGCCGACGGCGACGAGGTCCGCGTCGGCGACGAGCTGCGCGTCACCGCCCTCGCCACGCCCGGCCACACCTTCACGCACCTGTCCTACTCACTGTCCGAGCGCGGGCGCCAGGTCGCGGTCTTCACCGGCGGCTCGCTGCTCTTCGGCTCGGTGGGCCGGCCCGACCTGCTGGGTCCCGAGCACACGCAAGATCTGGTACGCCTTCAGCACGCGTCGGCGCATCGGCTGGCGGCTGAGGTTCCCGGATCCGCTGACCTGTATCCGACCCACGGATTCGGCAGCTTCTGCGCGGCCACGCAGTCCTCCGCCTCGTCATCCACTCTCGACACCGAGAAGGCGACGAACCCGGTGCTCTCGCAGACCGAGGAGGAGTTCGTCCGCGGCATCCTCGCCGGGCTGGACGCCTGGCCGGCGTACTACGCGCACATGGCGGCGATCAACAGCGCCGGGCCGTCCGCGCCGGACCTGTCGCCGCCCGCCCGTGCCGACGCCGAGCAGCTGCGGCGCCGGATCGCCGACGGCGAGTGGGTCGTGGATCTGCGCAACCGGACGGCGTTCGCGGCCGGGCACGTCTTCGGCAGCCTGAACTTCGGCGCCGACGGCAACTTCGCCACCTACCTCGGCTGGCTGATTCCCTGGGGCACACCGGTGACGCTGCTCGGCGAGACACCCGACCAGGTCGCCCACGCTCAGCGCGAGCTGGTACGCATCGGCATCGACCGGCCCGCGGCCCACGCCACCGGCGACCCTCGTGAATGGACGGGCGACCAGCCGCCGGCGACCTATCCCCGAGCGACCTTCGCCGAGCTGGCAAAGGTACGCCACCACCGGCCGATCGTCGTCCTCGACGTACGCCGGAACCTGGAGTGGCAGGAGTCGCATGTGCCGGGAGCGGTGCACATCCCGCTGCACGAACTGCCCCGACGCCTGGCCGACGTCCCCGACGGCGAGATCTGGGTGCACTGCGCCAGCGGCTACCGCGCCTCGATCGCGGCTTCCCTGCTGCACGCGGCGGGCCGCGAAGTCGTCCACGTCGACGGGGACTACGCGTCCGCTTTCCTGAAGGAGACATCCGCATGAGTTTCACCACCTGGCTGAGCGGCCTGTTCGCCAAGCCGTACCGGACGATCGGCGCCGCCGAGGCGCAGGAGCTGCAGCGCGGCGGCGCGATCCTGCTCGACGTACGCGAGAAGCACGAGTGGCAGGCGGGCCATGCGCCGAAGGCACGCCACATTCCCCTCGGCCAACTCTCCGCGCGGTCGGCCGAACTGCCCGCGGGTCGCGCCGTCGTCACCGTCTGCCAATCCGGCATGCGCTCGGCCCAGGCCGCGCGGTTCCTGGCGACCCAAGGCCGCGAGGTGGCCAACCTGTCCGGCGGGATGAACGCCTGGTCCCGGGCCGGGTTACCCGTCACTCGCTGAGCAGCGGAGAGCACTCCCTCCGGCGTACGCCACGCTCTGTCCGTGAATCCAACCGGGCGCGAACCGCTCTTTGAAACGAGAGCGGAACGGGCGTGTTCTCGGTCCGCAAATCCGGGCAAACTGGCTAATGTAGGCATATGCTGTCCAATCAACCGGAATCAATCTCACGTCTTCGGCGCGTCCTCATCGGAGGCGTCGTCTTGGCGATCACTGTGCTGACCGGTGGTGGGATCGGTTGGGCGGCTCCGGCGGAGGGGACGCTCCTGGTGGACGAGCCGTTCACCGGCGCCTCCGCCGACGCCCGGTTCGCCGGCTACGGCTCCGCCTGTCTCACCGGGGCACCGTCGGTCACCGGCATCGGCGACGGCCTGCATCCCCTGGGTGGCTGCGCGTCCGCCGTCGGGCCCGTGCCCCCTTCGGGCGGCGCGCCGTTCGGCTTCCTCCGCCTCACCGACGACCTCAACGACCAGTCCGGCGCCGTCCTCTTCGACCAGGCCCTTCCGGCCGACGAAGGTCTCGAGGTCGTCTTCGACCAGTACCAGTACGGCTCGACGACACCGGCCACGCCTGCCGACGGGATCTCGTTCTTCCTCGTCGACGGCGCGGGTGGGCTCAGCGCTCCCGGCGCGTTCGGCGGCAGCCTGGGCTACGGCAAGAAGCTGCCGGACGACAACCCGGCCAACCAGTTCCTGTCCGGCGTGGACAACGGATATCTCGGCATCGGGTTCGACGTCCTCGGCAACTACTTCGGCGACTGGGAGCAGCGCGGCAGCGGCTGCGCCCGGCAGTCCCCCGCCGGTACGCCGTTCCGCATCCCCGCGCCCGGCCAGAACATGGTGACCGTCCGCGGACCGGGCCACGGCACCAGCGGATACTGCTTCCTGACCGCCACCACCAGCAACTTCACCACCACCGGCCCCTGGCCCTCGACGCTGCCCGGCCAGCTACAAGGACCGTTGACCGCGTTCCCGCCGGGGACGACAGCCGAGCAGGCGGCCCAGTTGCTCGAGCCGTCCCGGCGAACGGTCACCATCCAGCTCAGCCCCGGCCCGACGCCGCACGTCACCATCGACATCGACTTCAACCACGGCGCGGGCGCGCAGCGGGTACTGGAGTTCGACGCGCCGAACCCGGTGCCCGCCACCTACAAGTTCGGCTTCGGCGCGTCCACGGGCCTGTTCACCGACGTCCACCTCATCGGGAACGTGCAGGTCCGATCCCTGCAACCGTTGGCGATGCTGAGCCTCGCCAAGTCGGCCGACACCAGCCGGGCATACCGCGAAGGCGACGTCGTCGACTACACCTACACGGTCACCAACCTCACCGGCGTACCGGTGCCGGACATCCGGATCATCGACGACCGGATCACCGGTGTCGTCTGCGAAAGCACCTCGCTCGCCCCGGCCGGTCAGCCCGGCGACAGCACCAGCTGCACCGGTGCGTACACCGTGACCGGCGAGGACGTGCTCGCCGGAAGTATCACCAACACCGCAACGGCAGCCGGTGACGACGACCGCGTCGTGTCGCCCGAACAATCGGTGACCGTCGAGACCGAACCCACGCCTCCGCCGTCCCCCACGCCGTCGCCGCCACCGGCCGCCTCACCGAGCCCGTCCGGCCCGGCACTGGCGAACACCGGCACCTTCCCCTCACCGATGATCTTCTTCGGCGCGGCGGCCATCCTGCTCGGCGTCATCACGTTGCTGCTCAGCCGACTGATCAGCCAGCGCCGGAGCGACTAGCTGTCGCACCACACTCGCGTATCAGAATGGGTCAGTCAGCGCGGCCCGTCCCGGCTCGCCAGCCAGTCCGACGCACGGCGAGCCGACGCGCGGGCCAGCCAGGCGTCCTGGACGACCTCGGCCAACTCCGCCCGGGAGATCTCGCCGATGCGACTCGCGCGGAGGAGCACCGACGGGTGCCCGTTGAAGTGCGGCGTCGTGAAGAACGGCGAATCCTCGTCCTGGACCAGCGCCTCCTTGTCCGCCGCCGAGGCGACCCAGAACACGATGACGTCCGCGTAGCGCTCGCCGGTCTCCGGGTCGTACGCGTCCGGCCGCGGGTTGCGGAAGAAGATGAACGACTTTCCACCGACCTGGTAAATCGGATTGTCGCCGGTACCGTTCTCGACGGTCACGTGCGGCATCGCGACTGCCAGCTCGTGCACGTCGTCCACCCGGGCCGGGCGGCCATCGTCGTCAGCCATGACCTCAGCGTAAGACGGCCGCCGCCGTCACGCGGCCGAATCGCTGGACATCCATTGTGGATTGACCGTGGCACATTCTCGTGACCTTGACCCTCTGGAAGGTGTCGTACCTTCGTTCTAATGTTGGTCTGTGGACGGGGTGTTGGCGCAGGTGGAGGCGGATGTCGCCGAGCTGCTCGCCGGTCCCCTGTGGACGCTGTCGGACGGCGAGATCACCGACGAGGTCCGGCGTACGTTCGCGTTGATTCAACGGTTGTCGGGTCGGTTGGCGGCGTTGATCGCGACTGCGGACGGTCGTGAGGTTCCGTATAACGCGGGTGCGACGGGGACGGTGAACTGGCTGACGTTTCTGTTGGCGATGCGGGATAAGGACGCCCGCGCGTGGGTGTCTCTGGCGTCGATGCTGCCGTCTGTTCCCGTGGTGGAGTCGGCGTTGTCTTCCGGGCAGGTGAACGTGGAGCAGGCGCGGGTGATCGCCAAGACGGTCCACGATTTGCCCTCGGCGGTCGGTGAGGTCGGCAAGGCGAAAGCCGCCGATGCGCTGACTCGGCTGGCTGTCGACGACCATCTGCAGCCGCAGGTGTTGGAGAAGCACCGGTCGCAGATCCTGGAGATGGTCGCACCGGAGATTGCCGAGGAACGCCTGCGCCGGGAGTTGGAACGCGCCGAACGATCCGCCCACGATCGACGCGACTTCACCCTCGTGCCCTACGGCGACGGCGAATACCGCGTACGCGGCGTCCTCGACGCGGAAATGGCCGCCATCGTCCGCACCGCCCTCGACCCGCTATCCGCACCCCGCAAACCCGCCCCAACCGCAGCAGCCACGGCCGCATCCGTGCCCGGCGAGTGCGCCGGTGCTGGCCTCGGTCGCGCGAGCGGCGGGAGCGCCGGTGCGGGCGGCGTTAACGGAGAAGGCGGCGGGAGGGCGGAAGGCAACGCGGGCGGGAATGGCGCCGTGAGGTGGGAAGGCAACGCGAGCGGGAATGGCGCCGAGAGGTGGGAAGGCAACGCGAGCGGGAATGGCGCCGAGAGGTGGGAAGGCAACACCAGCGGGAATGGCGCCGAGAGGTGGGAAGGCAGCGCGAGCGGGAATGGCAGCGCGAGCGGGGTCCGCGGCACGGGCGGGGACGGCAGCGCGGGATGTGAAGGCAACGCGAGCGGAGACGGCGCGGGCAGAAACGGTGCAGCGGGCTCAGCTGGGCGGACGCTGCCCGGCGAGGCGGATCTGCGTTCGGCCGGTGCCCGGCGAGCTGACGCGCTGATCGAGCTGTGCCAGCGCATCCTCAACGCCGGCGAGCTACCCGACAACGGTGGGGAGAAGCCACACCTCACAGTCACCCTGCCGTGGGACGCCCTCCAAGCCAAAGTCGGCGCCGGCCTCCTGGATACCGGAGACCTGCTCACCCCGGAGACGGTGCGACGACTCGCCTGCGACGCCATGATCATCCCCGCTGTGCTCGGCGGCGACGGGCAAGTCCTCGACGTCGGCCGCGCCCGCAGACTGATCGACGGACCACTCCGGCGGGCGCTCGTGTTGCGGGACAAGGGATGCGCCTTCCCCGGATGTGATCGCCCACCCCAGTGGTGCCATGGTCATCATCTCAAGGCATGGGCAGACGGCGGAACCACGTGCCTGGCGAACTCCGTCCTGCTCTGTGGCTTCCATCATCGCGAGATCCACCACGGGCACTGGGAAGTACGCATCCGACCCGACGGCTTCCCCGAATTCCTCCCACCCACCTTCATCGACCCGCTCCGAAGACCAGTCCGCAACACGCTTCATCGAAGATGCTGAAGCGCCGGCCGCGCGGCGGCGGCAATGCGCCTTACATCTGCGATCTGAGGCCGGATCGCGGCGACAGTCGCCCTCCCTATGCGCAAAACCGGGCCTGAGCGCACACCCAGGGCGAATGATCCCGAGAAACGGCCAGGAATCGCATACCGTGGGCACACAACGGCAACTCCGTCGTCGAGACCCGTTCCGAAGGCCCGGTCGCAACACGCTTCATCCAAGATGCTGACGCAACGGCCGCGCAACCGCTGCAAATGTGCCCCACATCTGCGATCTGAGGCCGGATCGCGGCGACAATCGCCCTCCCTATGCGCAAAACCGAGCCTGAACGCACACCCAGGGCGAATGAGCCCGAGAAACGGCCAGGAATCGCATACCGAGGGCACACGGCGGCGACGCCTTCGTCCAGACCCGCT
>JABFYB010000646.1 GCA_013361475.1 Hamadaea sp. | reverse complement strand
TTGTCGCCGCGGGCGCAAGCGTTCCTGGACCGTGTCGGCTGGCGTGCCCCAGCCGGCAAGGTGCGGTTGCCGACGGACTATTTGCGTCTGCTGGATCGATCAGGGCGATGGGTTCTCGCCCCAACGGAATTGATTGTGCGCCGGGAAGGCTTCGCAGATCGGTTCGGCGGTCTGCGGTACGCCGTGCGACGAAGTGCCGCGCTCAACGGACAGCGTGTGGAGACGGTTCGCCATTGGGAATTCGACCTAAGCGAGTGGGTTCGCTGCGAGCCTGACGGCTGGTCGTTCGGGTGGACCGGGGAACGGGTGTCTTCTCCCACGCGGTATCTGGTCCACACCGACCGCCGGTTCGGCGTGACTCTCGGCGGTTCGTTCCTCGAAGTCAGCCCGTCGATCTATCACTTGATCGAGGCGCACGCGTTGATGGACGAGTTGGCCGACTGGTATCCGATTGCCGAGTCCGCGGCGGAACCATGGGCAGCCGGGCGGCACGCTGACCTCAGTACCGATCAGGCTTTCGCACTGGAGCCGGTCCCGGAGGCCTCCGGACCATGTGACCGCTGGTTTCGCTCAGAAACCGTTGCCGTTCGAATGTTCGACCACTGGACCGACGCGCGACCTCGCCCGACCGGGGTCATGGCATGGACCCGCTACCCATCGGGTTGAGCCGGGCAGCATTCGATGCCGTTCGGCGCGATCGGTCTGCACAACGCCGAATGTCGCTCGTCAGAGATTCGGCGAGGAGCGTCTGGTCAGCTCGGCCAGCCGGTCTTGGAGGAAGCGTTGTTCGGGCTCGGTCTGGGCGAGCTCGAGCGCCCGCTGGTAAGCGTTGTGGGCCTCGTCAAGTCGGCCGGATCGGCGGAGTAGATCGGCCCGGGTGGAGTGGAAGTATCGGTAGTGCTCCAGGTCGAGGCGGTCCAGGATGGCCAGTCCGGCTTCGGGCCCGCTGATCTGGGCCACGGCGATGGCCCGGTTCAGCTCGACGATGGGGGAGCGGGTCTGCCGGGCGAGCCGTTCGTACAGTATGGCGATCTGTTTCCAGTCGCGGGGCTGGTGGAGGTGCAGGTCCGCGATGGCGGCCTGGATCAGGTAGGGCCCGGTGCGACGTCGTGCCACGGCGCGCTGCAGCAGCGCTCGACCCTCGTCGATCTGCTGCTTGTCCCACAGGGCACGGTCCTGCTGGTCGAGGGGAACGACCTGCCCGGCGGCGAGCCGGGCCGCTCGGCGCGCGTCGTGCAGCAGCATCAGTGCCAGGAGCGCGACCGCTTCACTCTCGTCCGGCATCAGATCGGTGAGCGCCCGGCCGAGGCGGATCGCCTCGGCGGCGAGGTCGACCCGGCCGCCGCCCCAGCCCTCGTTGAAAATCAGGTAGACCACGGCGAGTACGGCCGCCAGCCGATCGGGTAGCTGATGGTCGGGCGGTACGGCGAACGGTATGCCTGCGTCCCGGATCTTGTTCTTGGCTCTGGTCAGCCGCTTGCTCATCGTGTCGAACGGGACGAGGAACGCCAGCGCGATCTCGTCGGTCGACAGACCGCCAAGGGTGCGTAGGGTCAGCGCCACCTGCGCGTCGAGGGCGAGCGCCGGGTGACAGCAGGTGAAGATCAGCTCCAGTCGTTCGTCCGGAAAAGCGACGGTGTCGTCGTCCATGAGGGTCTCCCGCCCAGCCTCGAGGTCGCGGGCGAGCAGCTTCGTCTTCTCCGTCAGGACTTTCTGCCGGCGGAGGTGGTCGACGGCGCGGTTGCGTGCGGTCGCGATCAACCAGCCGGTGGGGTTGGCCGGTTCCCCGTCGCGCGGCCAGCGTTCAGCGGCGATGGCGAAGGCCTCGGCGGCTACGTCCTCTGCCAGTTCGATGTCGCCGAAGATCCCGATCAGTGTCGCCAGCACGCGGCCCCAATGGTCGCGGAAGACGGCGTCAAGCGCCACCGAACCGCCCCTGGATGATGGGCCGTAGCTCGATCGCACCAGCGGTCCTGGTGGCCTGGAACTCGTGGGCGATGGCGAGCGCCGCGTCGAGGTTCTCGGCCTCGATGACGATCAGGCCGGCCAGGAACTCCTTGCTATCGATGAAGGGTCCGTCCGTGAGCAGGGTCTCCCCATCGCTCTTGCGCAACGTCGTCGCCGACCCCGCGGCGTGCAGACGAGCCCAGCCGACGACGTATGGCTGGTCGAGGGCGGCGGCGACCGGGCCTGGAACGGGGCGCGTCGCCCGGTCCAGATCCTCCTCGGCGTCGAAGATCAACAGTGCGTATTGCATCGGTCCTCCAGTGACGGGTGGTGCCGCTTCGAATATCAGACGAGCGGCGTGCCCACAGACGGACACCAACGCCGAGAAATCTTTGCGGCTGGTGGTGTCCGTCCAGCGTCCGGCTGTTCGTCAATGCTCCAGATCCGCCCGCTGAGGCGGCCAGCCACAGCCGGCCGACGTCCTCGTCGCCGCCTGACCGAAGGATTAACCATGCCCGACATCCTGCACCGCATCAGCATCGACGCACCGCAGCAGCGAGTGCACGACCTCATCGCGAGCACCGACGGCATCGCCCGCTGGTGGACCGGACGTCCACTCGGCGGCGAACACACCGTCGGCTCCCGCTTCAGCGTCTACTTCAAGGAGACCGACCGGCCCGCCGCGGTCATGGAGGTCCTGACCGACACGACTGACCAGGTGGTATGGCAGGTCACCGGCGGCCCCGACGCCTGGATCGGCACCCGGATCACCTTCGCCTTGTACGCGACCTCCCGCGGCGGCACCACGCTGCTGTTCACGCATGCCGACTGGCGGGAGCCCAGCGAATTCATGAGCGGTTGCAGCACCAACTGGGCCGCGTACCTCACCAGCCTCAAAACCGGCTCCGAGAGCGGTGCGTTCGGGGCATACCCGGCTGGTGAGATCAGCCGGTGGGAGTGAACGCCGTCCACGGAAGCGTCGTGGCCTCGGTAGGGCTCATGGCGTCCAGGGACTCGACACCTCGACGATCGCACTCCGCTCGGCCGACTCCTGTATCGCCGCCATGACGTCCACGACATGGGCCGCCAGCTCGCCGGTTGCCTGGTGACGTTCGCCGGTGCGGATCGCGCGCGCGAGATCGCACACACCGATGCCGCGCCCGTCGTCCGCCTCTGGCGCGGGGATGTCCGTCCACTCCGGATCCCCGGCGCGGCGGATCTGGACCGGCCCGGTGAACTTGTTGGGGTTAGGGACGGCAAGGGTCGCTTCGGTGCCGGTGATCTCGAAGAAGGCCTGTCGCGACAGGGGCGAGTCGAAGCTGAAGACGACCGTGGCGACTTGGCCTTCGGCGTACTCGAGCAGGGCCGTGACGTGTGTGGCCACCTCGATGGGAAAGGTGTGTCCGGCGCGCGGCCCCTGCCCGATGACTCGCTCGGCGAATCCCTTGCGAGCCGCGGCGCTGACCCGTGTGACCGGTCCGAACATGACGGCCAGAGCGGTCAGGTAATAGGGCCCCATGTCGAACAGCGGGCCGCCGCCCGGCCCGAACAGGAACTCCGGATCGTGGTGCCAGCGATGGGGACCCGGCCCCTGCATCAGCACGATCGCTGACAGCGGGTCCCCGATCACGCCGTCGCTCACGATCCGGGCCGCTGTCTGCAGACCGGCGCCGAGGAACGTGTCGGGTGCGCCACCGGTGAGCACTCCGGCCGCGGAGGCCTGCGCCAGCACCTCGGCCGCCTCGGCGGGCGTCGCGGCAAACGGCTTCTCTGTGTAGACGTGCTTGCCGGCCCGGATGGCCGCAAGCGCGACCGGTGCGTGCGCGGCGGGGATCGTGAGGTTGACGACGAGCTCCACGTCAGGATGGGCCAGCACCGTCGCCACGTCACCGTGCACCGGCACGGCGTGGTCGAGCGCGACCTTGGCGGCACGGTCGACGTCGATGTCGGCGCAGGCGATGATCTGGACTTCCGGCCGCGCCGCGAGGGTGGTGAGGTATTGGTGGCTGATGGTGCCGCAGCCCACGATGGCGACGCCGACCGGCTTCACGGCAGCTCCTTGAGGTAGGAGACAGACGCGGCGAGCGCCTCGAAGACGTCGCCCTCGCAGCGATCCAGCTCCACGATGCGCAGCGCCTTCGGGCTGGCCGCCAGGATCTCCCGGATCGGCAGGGTGCCGGACCCGACGGCGGTCATGGCGTCGTCGACTGTGGCTGGCCCGTCCTTGACGTGCAGCAGCCGCACCCGGTCGCCCAGGTCGTGCAGCAGCGTGGGCACGTCGGCGCCGCCTACGGCCGCCCAGTACACGTCGACCTCCAGCGCCACCTCGGGTGGCAGCAGCGCGGCGAGCAGCTCCAGACCGGTCTGGCCGCCAGGGCGGTTGGCCAGCTCCCAGTGATGGTTATGGTACGCGAGCTTGAGTCCCAGGGCGGTCAGCGAATCCGCCGCCTCGGCCAGGCGCTCCGCCGAGCGGGCGACGCCGGCCGCGGTGGCGAACTCGGCGTCGGGAATGGCCGGCACCACCACGGTGTCGGCGCCGATCGCGTGGGCCGCCTCGGCCACTTGGAGGCGCAGCGGGCCCAGTGCCGGGCCGTGGAGGGAACTCGCGGTCAGGCCGAGGTCGTCGAGCAGGCGGCGAAAGCCGGACGCGTCTCCGTTCAACAGCCCGAAGGTCGGCTCCACCAGGCTGTATCCCATTGCTGCCAGGCGACCCAGCACGTCGGCTGGACTGCCTGCCTGCAGGGCGGTGCGGACGGAATACAGTTGCACGCCGATGTTCACTTGCCCGCCTTTCTGCGCGGCGGCGCCGCGACCGTCGTCCCCTCGGACAGCTCGCATTGGATTCGAATCTGGTCGGGCTTGGATCCCGGCGCGTCGAGCCGGCGCAGCAGCGTGCGTACGGCGGTGGCGCCGATGAGCCGGCTCGGTGTGTGCACCAGGGTCAGGGCGGGGTCGGGAGAGAGCACGTTTTGCCGGTCGCCGTGGTCGCCCAGCCCGACCAGGCTCAGATCCTCCGGGATGCGCAGGCCCTCGGCGAGCGCTACCTGGTAGATCCGGTGAATGACATAAGACGATTCGGCGATGACCGCCGTCGCCCCCGCCTCCCGGGCGAACCTTAGGACCTCGGCCTCGTCGGCGAGGCAAACCGCATCGGGCAGGTCGGGATTCGGCTCGCCGAAGACCACCGTCTGCGCCCGGTCGCCCAGCCGGTGCCGCCGCCGGGCCGCCTGGAAGCCGACCCGCCGCTCCACCACCGTCTCGTGTGTGCGGCTTCCGGCCACCAGCAGCATCGTGCGATGTCCCAAGGCGTGCAACCGGTCGACGACCATCTGCGCGGCGGCGGTGTAGTCGGCGGCGATCCAGGAGACTTTCGGCCCGGCGGCGTCCCGCCGTCCGATCATCACGAAGGGATAGCTCTCCTCGGCCAGCCGCCGGATCTCGTCGCCGTCGATGCGTCCGCCGACGAGGATCGCTCCGTCTGCCAGCTCGAGCAGGTTGGTGTTGTGGTTGAAGATCGACCGCTCGCCGGCGTCGTTCCGCGCGCCGGTGAACAGCAGCAGGTTGTGCCCGGTCTGCTCCGCCTCCTCTTCTATACCGAGCAGGAACTCGTAGTAGAAGTCCCGGCTCTCCCAGGGGAAGAGGCGTTGATAGGTGAACGCGCCGATGAGCCGGTTACGCCCCCCGGCCAGGCTTTGGGCCGCCGCGTTGGGGACGTATCGCAGGTCCTGTATGGCCTGCCAGACCCGGGCCCGGGTCTGCTCGCTGACTCGCAACGTGTCGGCCTTGTTGTTCACGACGGTCGAGACGATGGCGGTGGAGACGTTGGCCGCACGGGCCACGTCCTGCTGGGTCACCCGCCGCCGGCCGACCCTTTGGCGCTCACTCATGCATGCCTACCTGCCCTTGGCGGTCGCCGGCTCCATTCCGGAGACCCGCGTGCATTGACAACGTCATGGGGTGAGCCTAGCATCCGCTAAAGCGCTTTAGCCAAGGGTGGAAGCGCTTTAGCAGCACTCAGATGTTCGAGGCGGGAGGCTGACAGATGCAGATCGAAACGCCGATCCTGGTGGTGGGAGGTGGCACCGGAGGAGTCGCCGCTGCTCTCGCCGCGCTCCGCCTCGGACAGCGGGTCGTGCTGACCGAGGAGTCCTCGTGGCTCGGCGGCCAGCTCACGTCCCAGGCGGTGCCGCCGGACGAGAACCTCTGGATCGAGACGTTCGGCGGCACCTGCAGCTACCGCACGTTGCGTAGAGAGATCCGGGAGTACTACCGGCGCTTCTATCCGCTGAGCCAGTCCGCTCGGGCGGAGGACGCTCTCAGTCCGGGTGCTGGGCGGGTCAGCCCACTGTGCTTCGAACCCAAGGCGGCGCTCGCCGCGATCGACGGCATGCTCGCGCCTTACGTGACCTCCGGCCGGCTGACCGTCTTGACCGGTACGCAGCCGCAGCACGTCACGACCGACGGTGATCGGATCACATCGGTCACCTTCGCCTCGGAGGACTTGGACACGGTCACGGTCGTCGCCGACTACGTCCTCGACGCGACGGAGCTAGGCGACCTGCTGGAATTGTCGGGGACCGAATGGGTCACCGGGGCGGAGAGCCGGACCACCACCGGGGAACTGCACGCCCTCGAAGGTCCGGCGCAACCACTTGACCAGCAGGCCATCACCTGGTGTTTCGCCATGGATTACCGGGACGGCGAGAACTGGACGATCGACCGCCCGGAGGACTACGGCTTCTGGCGGAGTTGCACGCCCGAGTTCTGGCCGGGACCACTGCTGTCGTGGACGGATATCGTTCCCATCACCCTCGAATCCAGAACACAGCCGCTCCTCGCCGAGTCGGCCTCCCTCACCGGCGGTCACGCGATCGACCGCTGGACATACCGGCGGATCCTGTCGGTCCGCAGCCTGGAGCCGGGCTTCCTGACGAGCGACATCACACTCGTCAACTGGCCGCAGAACGACTACTTCCTCGGCCCGTTGATCGGCGTCGACGCTGTTCAGAAGCAGCAGAACATCGACGCCTCCAAGCAATTGAGCCTCTCGCTGCTCTACTGGATGCAGACCGAGGCGCCGCGGCACGACGGCGGCACGGGCTATCCAGAGCTTCGGCTTCAGTGGCTCGCCCAGCGTCCCTACATCAGGGAGGCCCGCCGCATCGTCGCCGACCTCACCGTCGTCGAGGAGCATCTCGGTGTCGAAGCCCGCGAGACTTCGGGCCGGCCGACCGGTTCGGAGATCTTCGACGACTCCGTCGGCATCGGTTGCTACCGCATCGACCTGCATCCCAGCACCGGCTCGGGCACCCCGCGCACCTATGTGGACATCGCGGTTCATCCTTTCCAGATTCCCTTGGGCGCGCTTCTTCCGGTGCGGATGGAAAACCTCCTGCCGGCCGCGAAGAACATCGGCACCACCCATATCACCAACGGTTGCTACCGCACGCACCCGGTCGAATGGAACGTCGGCGAAGCCGCCGGAGCCCTGGCCGCGTACTGCCTCGCCACGGGGCAGCCACCGCGTGCCGTACGCGGCAAACCGGACCACCTCGCCGACTACCAGCGGATGCTGACCGGGCGCCTCGGTGTCGAGGTCGCCTGGCCGGACCGGGTTCGCAAGAAGATCGTCTAGCGCCTCCGCTCCTGAACTTCGACCTTTCTGGAGTACCTCCATGCCTAAGAACGCCACCGTTTCCCGCCGGACGATGCTGCGGATGGCTGTTGTCCTGCCAGCGCTCTACGGCGCCACCCGGGCGAGTGCCGCGGCCGCCGCGCCGAGCCAGGACGCCACGGTCGTCCGCGCCTCGCAGTTCGGCTTCGACCCGGTCGACGCCACCGGCGCCTTGACCGCCGCGCTGGACAGCGGCGCCGATGTGGTCATCATCGACAACGTCGGGCAGGACTGGATCACCCGCCCGCTGTGGATTCAGCGCGACAGCCTCACCGTCATCCTCGAGGACGGCGTAGTGCTGCGCGGCCTGCCCGGCGGCTTCCCCGACACCCGCGACGGCCTCTGGCGCATCCACGGGCGCCGCGACATCAAGCTCGTCGGCTACGGCGCGACCTGCGTCATGAACAAGCCCGAATACACCGGCGAGTGGCGAGCGATCGTCCGCATGGGCACCAGCGAGTCCGTCACCATCGAGGGGATGACGCTGCGCGGGGCGCCCGGCGACGGCATCATCCTCGGCACCGGATCGAAGGATGTCACGATCCGGAACGTCGTCTGCGACGACAACAAGCGCAACGCGATCAGCGTCATCGCCGCCGACGGGCTGCTCATCGAGGGCTGCGCGCTGATCAACACCCAGGGCACCGCACCGGAGGCGGGCATCGACTTCGAACCCGACACGCTGTCTCAGCCGATCCGGAACGTCGTCGTCCGTGACACGGTGTTCGCGGGCAACCGGAAGTACAGCTTCGAGATCAATTTGATGCGCTATCGGCCGGAAAGCACACCCGCATCCGTTCTCGTGGAGCGCTGCTACATGGGGCCCACCGGCGACGCGGTCGTGCACGTCCAGCCCGGCGCTCGCGGCCCGGCCGAGCAGGGCACGGTCGTCTTCCGCGACTGCGTCTTCGACGCCGGCGACTCGCCCGGCACCGTCAACATCTACGGACAGCGCGGCTACGACGGACTGCGTACGACGTTCGAGCGGGTCGCCTTCACCGCGCTGCGCGACACACCCCGCACAGACCCGTTCGTCAAGATCTGGTCGGGTCTGGTCACGGTCCTGCCCGAGTACGGAAACGTCCAGTTCGACGACGCCGTACTGCAGGGAAACCTTGCCGGGCCGTTCCTGGCCGGCGTCGAGGGAGCCGGCGACCCGACGCTGTGCAACGTCCAGGGCGACCTCTGGGCGGTCAGCCCGCAGGACCCGATCATCGACACCGCCGGGGTCACCAAGGACGTCGCGCTCGACGTCCGTCCGCACACCGGCGCGGCCACGGCGGTGCTCTACGCCGATCGCCGGGTGGTACGCCCCGGCGAAACCGCGACCGTAACGATCCGGCGACTGGGCGACGATCTTGCAGCGCCGCTGGTCGTAGGCTATGACCTCGACGGCTCCGCCCGCCACCGGGTCGACTACGACGGCCTGAGCGGTGTGGCCGTGATCGCTCCCGGTCACCGCGAGGTGACCGTCCCCGTGCGGTTCCGGCCCAACGCGGCGGCACCGGCCGACCTGAACTTCATCCTGCGTCCGCTGCCGGGCACCACCGTGTCCGGCCGCGATGGCGTGACCGTCACCCTCACCGCATGAGCCCGCACGAGACGAAAGGCACCAGACAGATGACCGACGACGCTCACAGACTGAACCGCCGCTCCGTGCTGACGCTGGGCGCTGCCCTCGGCGCAGCGCTCACCACCAACGCCCTCGCCGGCTGCGCCACCTCGTCCGGCAGCGGAACCGGCACCGGCGCGGCCGGCAAGCAGGCCGCGGTGACCGCGGAGAACCCGCTGGGCGTACCGGCTGACAAGCCGCTGGAGACCGTGATCTTCAAGGGCGGCTACGGCGACCAGTACGTGCTCGACGCCCAAGCCGTGTACAAGCAGCGCTTCCCCAAGGCGGAGATCAAGCACACCGGTGGCCAGGACCTCGCCAAACAACTGCAGCCGCGGTTCGTCTCCGGCGACGTGCCCGACCTGATCGACAACTCCGGCTCCGGCTCCCTCGCCTTCACCCCGCTCGTGGACAACGGCCAGCTGATGGATCTCAGTCCGCTCCTGGACGCACCGGCGATCGACGGCGGCGGCAAGACCGTCCGCGACACGCTGCTGCCGGGGCTCGTCGAGCAGGGCTCCTTCAAGGGCAAGCCGCACGTCCTCTACTACACCTACACGGTGCACGGCCTGTACTACAGCAAGTCGTTGTTCGCCGCCAAAGGCTGGACTTATCCGACGACCTGGGCCGAGATGCTCGATCTCTGTGCGGAGATCAAGACAACCGGCATGTCGCCCTGGACCTACCAGGGCAAGACTCCGAGCTACATCCTCACCCCGTTGATCATGATGGCGATCAAGGCCGGCGGAGCGGACGTCCGCAAGGCGCTGGACAGCCTCGCGCCGAACAGCTGGAAGCAGCCGGCGGTCCTGGCCGCCGCGCAAGCCTTGTATCAGCTGGCAGAGAAGGGCTACATCATGCCGGGCACGTCCGGCCTGACGCATGTTCAAGCACAGACCTACTGGGCCAAGGGCCGGGCGGCGTTCATCCCCTGCGGTTCGTGGCTGGAAAGTGAGCTGGGCGAGGTCACCCCGAAGGGCTTCGACATGGTGATCGCCTCCCCGCCGTCGCTGGACAAGAGCGACGCCATGCCGCAGACGGCCATCCGCGGCATGGGCAGCGAGGGCTACATCGTGCCGTCGGGGGCGAAGAACCCGTATGGCGGGCTGGAGCTGCTGCGCATCCTGCTCTCGCCGAACGCCTCGAAGAACTTCACCAAGCAGACGCAAACCCTGACCAGCCTCGCCGGATACACCCCGGAGCAGGCCGGCAGCGGGTTGCAGTC
>JABFYB010000145.1 GCA_013361475.1 Hamadaea sp. | reverse complement strand
GTCACGAGCTACGCCAAGGAGCACGGCAAACCGAACTTCTTCATGTTCGGCGAGGTCTACAGCGCCGACGCGGCGTACGCGTCGACCTTCGTGCGCCAGGGCAAGCTGCCCGCCACGCTCGACTTCGGCTTCCAGGCCGCCGCGCAGGGCTTCGTCACCGGCGGCAGCGGGCAGGGCCTGGCCGATCTCTACGGGATGGACCCGTACTACACCGCGCCCGGCACCGACGCGAACGCGCTGCCGACCTTCCTCGGCAACCACGACATGGGCCGGATCGGCTCCTTCATTACCAAGTCCGGAGTGGACGCTTCGACCTACCTCGACCGCGACAAGCTCGCCCACGAGTTGATGTTCCTCACCCGGGGGCAGCCGGTCGTCTACTCCGGCGACGAGCAGGGCTTCACCGGCCCCGGCGGCGACAAGGACGCCCGCCAGGACATGTTCGCCAGCAAGACCACCGACTACCTCGACGACGACCTGCTCGGCACCGATCGCACGCACGCTCAGGACAACTACGAGACCACGCATCCGCTCTACCAGACCATCGCGGCCCTCAGCCGGCTCCGCGCGGCTCATCCCGCGTTGGCGACTGGTACGCAGAAAGTCCGCTACGCGGGCGGCGGAGTCTTCGCGTTCAGCCGGGTGGACTCGGGTGAGCAGGTGGAATACCTCGTCGCCATGAACTCGTCGACGCAGCCGCAGACGGTGACCCTGTCGACCTCCTCGGCTCCCGGCACCCGGTTCGGCCAGATCTACCCGAGCCTCGCCGACGGCCCGGCCTCTGACGGGGACGGGCAGGTCACCGTGACCATCCCGCCGCTGTCGTCAGTGGTGCTGCAGGCCTCGAATCAGGTCGGCGCGGTGTCCGGGACGCCGACGATCACCGTCAGCTCGCCCGGCGACGGGGCGAAGGTGCCCACCATCGCCAAGGTCAGCGCCACCGTCGGCAACGCGTCGCCGACTGCGACGGTCAGCTTCTCCGCGCAGGTCGCCGGCGGTCGCTGGCAGGCGCTGGGCACCGCCACGCAGCCGGACGCCGACGGCCGGTACACCGTCTACCACGACCTGACCGGGCTCGGCGGGACGACGCCGATCGCGTACAAGGCGGTCGTGGACAGTGGGGGAGTGAAGGCGAGCGACACGACCCAGATCACGGTGGCCACCCCGGTCCAAGGCGCGCAACGGGAGTACGTCCTCGTCCACTATCGGCGTACGGACGGCGACTATGCCGGCTGGGGTCTCTACAACTGGGGCGACTCCGACTCGTCGTCGCAGCACGATTGGCCGGTGGGGCAGCCGTTCGCCGGGGAGGACTCCTACGGGCGGTTCGCCTGGGTCAAGGTGAGACCGGGGGCGACCAACGTCGGCTTCCTCGTCGTGAACTCCGAAGGCGCCAAGGACGTCGAGGCCGATCGCAGCCTCGACCCCAGCCGCGTCGGCGAGGTCTGGCTCAAGCAGGGCGACGCCACGATCTACTCGTCGCCGGCGGCGGCGCTGGGCTACCAGACGATCCACTACCACCGGGCCGACGGGAACTACGCCGGTTGGGGCCTGCACCTGTGGGGCGACGGCCTCGGGATCTCCGTCGACTGGGCCAATCCGATGCCGCCCACCGGGACGGACGCGTTCGGGGCGTACTGGAACGTGCCGCTGACCGACCCCACCAAGGTGGTCAACTTCATCGTCCACAACGGAGACGCCAAGGACCCCGGGGCGGACCAGTCGATCGACCCGACGCAGGGTGCCGACGCCTTCGTGACCAGCGGCGAGAACGCCGTGTACGCCACCGAAGCAGCCGCCTCCCACGTGGCGGTGCTGCACTACCGGCGGACGAACGGCGACTACACCGGCTGGGGTCTGCACCTCTGGGACGGCGCGGCCACCCCGACCGACTGGGGCGCACCGATGCCGCCCACCGGCACGGACGCCTACGGGGCGTACTGGCGCGTTCCGCTGGCCGCCGGGGCCACCGCGCTGAGCTACATCGTGCACAACGGCGACGAGAAGGACCTTCCGTCCGATCAGAAGCTCACCTTCGCCACGAGCGGAAACGAGGTCTGGCTCCAGCAGCAGACGCCGGGATATCTGCGGCCCGGGGTCAAGAGCGCGCCCAAGGACATCGACCTCGGGCACAGTTACGCCCAGTGGATCGACCGGTCCACCATCGTGTGGAACAAGGGCGACACCGACGGCAAGGTCTACGACCTCGTCATCGCGCCGAACGGCGGGCTGGGCGTGACCGACGGGCACCTCACCGGCGACTACACCACGATCCGGCTGAGCGCCCGGGCGGACGGGCTCACCGAAGCACAACGCGCTGCCTATCCGCACCTCTGGGCGTACCACTCGTTCGGCTTGAGCGCGGACCTGAAGAAGATCAAGGCCGCGCTGACCGCGCAGCTGGTCGTGACCGAGAGCGACCACGAGGGCAACCTGTTGTCGGCGAC
>JABFYB010000827.1 GCA_013361475.1 Hamadaea sp. | reverse complement strand
CGGAGATCCCGCCGATCGACCGGGTGCCCCCTCGGCTGGCCGCGCTCACGACGGCTTGTCTGTCCGCCGACCCGAACCGACGGCCGACCGCGTCCGCGCTGGCTGCCGCGCTGCCCTCCGCGCTCGGCAGCGGTCCCGCGCCGACGGCGTACGCCGCTGGCGTCGCCCGCCCGACCGCAGCGCCCCCGCCGACCATGGTGGCCGGGCTGCCGTCGAAGCCGTCCCAGCGGCGCTCGCGGCTGCTCCCGGCGTTCCTCCTCACCGGCGGCGCGCTGGCGGTGCTGTTGGTGATCATGCTGATCTACAGCCTCTCCGACCGGTCTCCGACGCTTCCGCCGCAGGGCACCGCCACGTCGGCGGCCCCGGCGTCCACGCCGTCGGACGAGCCGAGCCCGTCGCCGTCCAGCGCCGAGGCCAGGTCGCCCGAGGACATCCTCGACGAGATCGCCGCCGTGGTGGACTCCGCCGGGCTGCCGAACAGCCGGGCGCGGGATCTGAACCGCCGCATCGACGACATCCGCAAGAAGCTGGACGACGATCCGGACGAGGCGGCGGACAAGGTCGGCGACCTCCGGAAAAAGGTCACCGACTTCGCCGAGGACGGTCAGCTCGACGCGGCCACGGCCGAACGGCTCACCGCCCTCCTCGACCAGCTGGAGAACGCCCTGTAGTCCGTGTGTCCGGAAACACCCGGCGCCTCTTGCCTCCGACCACCGCCTCCGGGTGAAGATCAAGGTCGTGTCCGCACACGCCGACCCCCTCGATCATCGTTACTCCGGCGAACACCCCGTACGCACCGTCGCGTACCTGCTGAGGGAGGACCGTCGCCGGCTGGCGCTCGGCATCCTCGCCTTCGCCCTCAAACACAGCCCCACCTGGCTGTTGCCGCTGGTCACCGCCAACCTCATCGACGTCGTCGTCCAGCACCGGCCGGTCGCCGAGCTGTGGCTGTCGGCCGGTCTGCTCATCGCGTCCCTGAGCCTGAACTACCCGTTCCACGTCCTCTACGTCCGCTGCTGGGCGGGGACGGTACGCCGCATGGGCACCCGGTTGCGCTCCGGGTTGTGCCACCGCATGCAGCAGCTGTCCATCGGCTACTACTCCCGGATGAGCGCCGGGGCGTTGCAGAACAAGGTGATCCGCGACGTCGAGAACGTCGAGCAGATGGTGCAGCAGACCGGCGACATCGGGCTGAGCGCGGTGATGATGCTGCTCGGCGGGCTGATCGTGATCGCCTTCCGGGCGCCCGCGTTCCTGCCCGTCTTCGTGGTCATCGTCCCGTGCGCCGCGTTCCTGGCCATGAAGCTGCGTGGGCGGATGCGTACCGACAACGAACGGTTCCGCCGCGAGGTCGAACAGTTGTCGACCCGCGTCTCCGAGATGACGTCGCTCATCCCGATCACCCGCGCGCACGGCCTCGAACGGACCGCCCTCCGCCGGGTCGACGGCACGCTGTGGCGGGTCTTCGAAGCCGGCCTACGGGTCGACGTGCTCAACGGCCGCTTCGGCGCGCTCGCCTGGACGACGCTCAACGTGCTCGGCGCGGGCTGCCTCACCGGCGCGGCGCTCGCGGCGTACTCGGGCTGGATCACCCCCGGCGACGTCGTGATGCTCAGCGCGTTCTTCGGCACGCTCACCTCGGCCACCACCGGGCTCATGAGCCTCGGCCCGATCTTCGTGCGGGGCCTGGAATCGGTCCGCTCCGTCGGCGAGGTCCTCCAGGAACCCGACCTGGAGACCAACGAGGCCAAGGCGAAGGTCACCGAGGTGCGGGGCGAGGTCGCCTTCGATTCCGTCGGGTACGCGTACGCGGGCGGATCAGGCGCGGCCGTCGAGGACTTCACCCTCACGGTGGCGCCCGGCGAACGGATCGCCTTCGTCGGGGCGTCCGGCGCGGGGAAGTCGACCGTGCTCAACCTGGTCATCGGGTTCCTGCGGCCGACATCCGGGCGGATCCTGCTGGACGGCCGGGACATGCAGGAGCTGGACCTGCGGTCCTACCGGACCTTCGTCTCGGTGGTGCCCCAGGAGCCCATCCTGTTCGAGGGCACGATCCGCGACAACGTCGCCTACGGGCTGCCCGACGTCTCGCTGGAGCGCGTACGCGAAGCGCTGGCCGACGCCAACGCGCTCGACTTCATCGACGCCCTGCCCGACGGGGTCGACACCGTCGTGGGCGAACGCGGCGCGCGGCTGTCCGGCGGCCAGCGGCAGCGGCTGGCCATCGCCCGGGCGCTGATCCGCGATCCCCGCATCCTGGTCCTCGACGAGGCGACCTCGGCTCTGGACACCCACTCCGAACGTCTCATCCAGCAAGCCCTGGAACGGCTGGTCCACGGGCGTACGGTCTTCGTCGTCGCACACCGGCTGTCGACGATCCGCACCGCCGACCGCATCGTCGTCATGCGCGACGGCCGGATCGTCGAGACCGGTACGCACGAGTCGCTCGT
>JABFYB010000748.1 GCA_013361475.1 Hamadaea sp. | reverse complement strand
GTGCCGCGCCTCACCCGCCAGGGGTACTTCCCGCCGGGCTCGTCGGTCCGCCGGACTCCTCGGTCGCTTGGCGCTGGATCAGGGATCCCGGTCGAATCTTGCACCAAGATTCGACCCGGATCCCTGATCCAGCCCTGGGGTCGGGGTCGGCGGGGATCGGCCGGGTTCAGAGGAGGCGCAGTTCGCGGGCGCGTTCGACGGCTTGACGCCGGTTGGTGACCGCCAGCTTGCGGTAGACCGCCTTCAAATGCGACTTCACCGTGTTGACCGACACGAACATGCACTCGCCGATCTCGATGTTGCCGCGCATCGTGGGCAGATAGCGGAGAACCGTCAGCTCCCGCTCCGTCAGCTCCTCCAGCAGCGCCGGTGCGGACGAGGCGTCCACCAGCAGGTCGATGCGCCCCGACCGGGACTTCGACGGCGTACGCAGGAAGGGCAGCCGCAGCCGTTCGGGCGCGGCCAGGTCCATCGCATGGCGGCGGGCGTCCTCGGCAGCCGTCTCGTCGTGCCGGTGATCCTGGACGGCCGCCTGGACGAGCCAGGCCTCGACGGCGGCGACCGACGTCGGCTCCTCCGCCAGGATCGGCTGCAGGAGTTCCTCGGCCTGCCGAGTCCGGCCGAGTCCCAGTTCCGCTTGAGCCAATCGGATCTGCTCGGCCGGAAGCAAATCATCGGCTCGGCCCCGCAACTGTTCGGCGACCGTGGCGTAGTCCTGTTCGGCCAGGCGGGCGTCGGCGTCGGCGAGGTCCATCCAGTGGTGCAGCAACGGCGTACCGGTCTGGGTCTCCGCCGCCTCGGCGCGCAGCCGGGCGATCGACGCGGCGGCCTTCGCCCGGGAATCGTTGGCCAGCAACAACTCCGCTTCGGTCAGGCGTACGGCGAGATGGGCGCGATGGTCCATCATGGATTCACTGGCTGCCAGGCCCAGCACCACATGCCGGGCGGCCTCGTCGAACTCGGCCTGCTGCAGGCTGACCTGGGCCAGCGCGAGGTGCGCGGTGGGGGTGTCGCCGACCTCCCGTAGCGCCGACTCCGCCCGGTGCCGTGCGGATTCCAGATCGCCGTTACGGGCGTCGAGCACCGCGAGATGGCTCAGGCAGAACGTGCGGACGGCCTCCAGCCGCTGGCGTTTCGCGCTCGCCGCGGCCGCCCGCAGCTGCCGCTGCGACTCCGCGGTCTGCCCGGTCCACATCAGCTCCACGCCGAGGTGGGTCTGCGCGATCGGCTCGTACCGGGCTGCGGCCGGCGTACGGGCCGACGTCGCTTCACCGAGGCGGTGGACAAGGCGCCGCACCTCGGCGACTTCGCCCGCGCCACCGGTCCGCAGCACGGACGACGTCATGCCGAGCAGCCTCAGGGCCGTCTGCCCGGCCTCGGCGACGTCCGCGGGCAACCCGCGCAGATGCCGGCCGGTCGCGTCGATGTCCGCGCTGAGCGAGGCGGCGTCCCGCTCGTACGCGTGCCGGGCGGCGTCGTGCAGCGCTTCGACCAGGGGATCGCCGACGCGTCCGGCGGTCTCGCGCAGCGCTGCCATGGCGGTGTCGCCCTGCCCGGCCAGGATCTCGGGGATCGTCATGGTCAGCAGCACCCGGACGCTCACCTCGGGATCCCGGGACAGCAGCGCGTGCCGGGTCGCCTCGGCGACGTCCCCGGCCGCGGCGTACCAGGCGGCCGCCCGGCCGTGCTGATGGTCGCGCAACGCGCCGTCCTCCAGCGACAGCTGGTGGTAGAGCATCTCGCGCAGCAACGGGTGGTACGCGTACTCGCCGCCGTTGCTCGTCGCCCGGATCATGAGCTCGTCCTCGCGGGCGAGCCGGGTCAGCAGCCCGTCGGTCGCGCCCCCGCCGAGGGCCTCCGCCAGCGATCCGGTCAGCCGTTCGGTGACACTGGTACGCAGCAGGAAGCGGCGTACCGGGTCGGGCACGCGGCTGAGCACCTCGCCGGTCAGGTACTCCATGACGGTGCGTTCGTCGCCGGTGAACCGCGCGATTCCCTGATCGACCGCCTCGGGCTCCAGCGACATCGCGGCCAGGCGTAGGCCGACCGCCCAGCCGTCGGTGCGGTCGAGCAGCGCGCGTACCTGCGGTTCGGACAGCCGCAGGTCGTACTGGGCGAACAGCCGGGTGACCTCGCCCGGATCGAAGGCGAGGTCGCGGGCGCGTACTTCGGACAGCTCACCGCGCAGCCGCCACCGATGCAGCCGCATCGCCGGATCCGCTCGGCTGACCAGGACGACCTGGAGCTGGGGCGGGGCGTGCTCGATCAGGTCGCGGAGCTGTTCCAGGACGCCGACGTCCCGCAGGTGATGCAGGTCGTCCACGACCAGGATGGTCGGCGAGCCGATCATCGTGACGGTGCGCCGCAGCCGATCGAGTTCGGCCTTGCCGGCTCGGGTGACGGGCGGCGGCCCCGCGGTGTTGGCGAGGTCGCCGCCGACGGTCTCCGGTGACACGACGGCGCTGAGCAGCGCGTGCCGGGTCTGCCACCACACGTGCGCGGGGGTGGCGTCGCGGGTGACGGTGACCCAGGCGATGCGCTCGCCGAAGCCTCGGCGCTTGCACCACTCCGCCACGGCGGTGGTCTTGCCGCTGCCGGCCCCGGCCGTCACCAGCAGTACGCGGGCGTGCCGCAGGCGGGCCGACAACAAGTCCCGCACTCGGGGTCGCTCGATGGGAGAGGGCGACTCAGGGATGCGCGACGACCAGGCGTCCATCGCGCTCACCCCCAGTTTTCGCGGTCACTCGCAGCGCGTCGGATCCCTCGCTGCCGACCTCGTCAGAATAGGTCCGGCCGGCGGTGTCGCGGGCCGGTTCAGCCGCAGTTCAGCGCCCTCGCCGGGCTAGGCGGCCGGGACTTCGGCGCCGGAACGGGACGACTGGGCACGAGCCGCCGGCGCGTGCAGCGTATGCGTCGTGCCCGCCGCCGCGGTGGCGTAGTCCAGCGGTCGCGGCTTGCCCGGGCGAAGCCGCCCGATCAGCAGGGCCACGAGGACGCCCAGGACGCACCAGAGCGCCATGGCGATCGCCGTACGCGACACGCCGGCCGCGAGCGCGCCGGCGGTGGAGTTGCCGGCCGCCACCCGATGAGCCGAGACGCCGGCGTAGATGGAGGCGACGATCGCCGTCATGACCGAGGCGCCGACGTAGCGGGCCATGTTGGACACGCCGGACGCCGCCCCCACCTCGTCCGGCGAGACGACGGCGGTGGAGATGGACGAGGCCGGGCCGTTCTGGAGGCTCATGCCGACCGCCGACGCCACCAAGGGGATGACGAACGCGGCGTACTTCCAGGTGTCGTCGACGAACGCGAGCCAGACGAACGCCACCGTCATGATGACGAATCCGGAGACGATCGTCGTCCGCGCCCCGATCTTGCCCACGATCGGCGTGATGAGCGGTGCGAGGATGACGGCGGCCGCCGCGACCGGAAGGGTCGCCAGCCCGGCCTGCAGCGCGCTCATCCCCAACGTGGCCGGGTCCTGGAAGTAGAGACTGATCACGTACATGATCGCGTTCAGCGTGCCGGACCCGATGAGGATCGACACGGTGGCGCCGACGAGCACCTTGTTGCGCAGCAGCCGCAGATCGAGCAGCGGCGCGGCCCGTCGCTGCTCGACGACGACGAAGGCGACCAGAGCGGCGACGGACAGGACGAGGCAGCCGATCGTCCGGCCGGACAGCCAACCCCACTCCTGGCCCTTGCTCAACGCGAAAATGAGCGCCGCGAGGGTGAGGGCGATGAGCAGGGTGCCGGGGAAGTCGATGGACCGGGATCGGTTGGGATCCCGCGATTCGGCGGTCCGCGCCAGGGTCAGCGGGATGCAGGCGGCCGCGATCACGGCGTCGATCCAGAACAGCCCCTGCCAGCCGGTGACCTCGACGAGCAGCCCGCCCACCAGCGGACCGGCGGCCGCGCCGATGGCCGACGCGGCGCCCCACAACGTCACGGCGCGTAGTTGCTCCTCGCCGGTGTTGGCCGCCGACAGCAGGCTCATCCCACAGGCGAGGATGGTGGAACCGGCCGCGCCCTGAATGCAGCGGCCCGCGATCACACCGCCGCCGCCCTGCGCGAGCGCGATCATCGCGCACGACGCCACGAACAGCAGCAACCCGCCGAGGAAGATCTTGCGACGGCCGAACACGTCGCCGAGCGCGCCGGCCGTCACGATGGTCGCCGCGCCGACCAGGGAGTATCCGGTCACCGCCCACTGCAGGGTGGAGACGGGCGTACCGGTGTCGTCGGAGATCGCCGGCAGCAGGATCGCCACCGCGGAGGTGTTGGCGTTGACGACCAGCGCCGAGACGCAGGTCGCCAGAAGCGTCCCGGAGGAACCGCGGCGATCCGTCACGTCGATCCACCTCACTCACAGCGATGCAGCCCAGGACCAGGAGATCAGCCGGAGACAAGATCCGGTTCACCCGTGGCGGGTGAGGGTCGCGGAGCCTGGTCGCGGCGATGATCTGGGGTACGAGGGGGTGGGGGTCGTGGTGGTGGACAGCAGGCCCGGCGTGACGGCCACACCCGGCGGGCCGGCGTACGCCCGGTCGTTTGCCGACGTAGCTGCGGGCGCCGGAGTGCGACCCGAGCAGGGACTCAGCAGCACCGAGGCGCAGGCTCGGCTGGCGAGGTACGGCCCGAACCGGTTGGCGGGCGGGAAGAAGGAGTCGGCGCTCGCCGCGTTCGTGCGTCAGTACCGCGACTTCATGCAGATCATCCTGCTGGCCGCGGCGATCGTGAACCTGATCGTGACCAAGAGCTGGTCGACGACGATCGTGCTGGCCGGGCTGACCGTATTCAACGCCGTCATCGGACTGCGGCAGGAGGCCAAGGCGGAGGAGAGCGTCCGCGCGCTGCAACAGATGATGAAGACGATCGCCCGCGTACGCCGGGACGGGCAGGCGGTGGAGATCGACGCCGAGCAGCTCGTCCCCGGTGACGTCGTCCTGCTGGAGGCGGGGAACCGGGTTCCGGCCGACGGCCGGGTCGGCGTCGCGGCCACCTTGGAGATCGAGGAGGCCGCGCTGACCGGGGAGAGCCTGCCGGTCGGCAAGACGATCGACGTCGTCCCCGGCGACGACGTCGCGCTGGGCGACCGCACCTGTATGGCGTACATGAACACCTCCGTGACCCGGGGCCGCGGTGAGCTGGTGGTGACCGCGACCGGGATGGACACGGAGATCGGCCACATCGCCCACCTCCTGGCCGGCACCGAGGCGGGCAAGACCCCGTTGCAGAAGCAGCTCGACGGCCTGTCGAAGATCATCGCGACGATCGCCGCGGTGGCCCTGGTCTTCGTCGTGGTGCTGGGGCTGATTCGCGGACAGTCGTTCGACACGCTGTTCATCACCGGCGTGGCCCTGGCGGTGGCGGCAATCCCGACCGGCCTGCCCGCGGTCGTGACCGCCCTGCTGTCGATCGGCACCCGAGACATCGCCGCGCGCAACGCGATCGTCAAACGGCTGCCCGCGGTCGAGACGCTCGGCGCGACCTCGGTGATCTGCTCGGACAAGACCGGCACCCTGACCTTGAACAAGATGACCGCACGGGAGCTGGTCATTCCCGGGCAGCAACGGTTCACCGTCAGCGGCGAGGGGTACGGCACCGACGGCAAGATCACCCACGTCGGCGGGTCCGACTTCGAGCTGGACCCGTATCTGCTGCCGATGGTCCTGTGCGCCGACGCCGTGCTGGACGGCGAGAACCTGATCGGCGACCCGACCGAGGGTGCGCTGATCGTGCTGGCCGCCAAGGGCGGGCTGAACATCGAGGAGACCCGCGCCGGCTTCCCGCGCGTCGCCGAGGTCCCGTTCGACTCGGACTACAAGTTCATGGCGACCTTCCACGAGATGACCGACGACACCGGCGAGCCGGTGATCCGCTGCTACGTCAAAGGCGCGCCGGACGTCCTCATCGCCAAGGCGTCGTCCTACCGCGACCCGTCGGGTGCGGTGGTGCCGGTCACGGCCGAGAACAAGGCGCTCGCGTCGGCGGCGAACGACCGGATCGCCGCCGCGGGGGAGCGGGTCATGGTGGTCGCGCAACGCGACTTCGACCCGGCCACGTTCGACCCGGCCGCCGATCATCTCCAGGAGGTACGCGACCTGACGTTGCTGGCGATGGTCGGCATCGTCGACCCGCCGCGGCCGGAGGCCAAGGCCGCGATCGCCGAATGCCGGGCCGCCGGCATCCGCGTACGCATGATCACCGGTGACCACGCGACGACCGCCGCGGCGATCGCCCGGGAACTCGGCATCGAAGGCCGCGCCCTGACCGGCGCACAGTTCTCGGCGATGACCGACGACCAACTGCTCCAGGAGCTGCCCGGCATCGGCGTGATCGCCCGGGTCGCCCCCGAGGACAAACTCCGCCTCGTACGCCTGCTGCAGGAGAGCGGCAACGTCGTCGCGATGACCGGCGACGGGGTCAACGACGCACCGGCGTTGAAGGCGGCCGACATCGGCGTCGCCATGGGCATCACCGGCACGGAGGTGTCCAAGGAAGCCGCCGTCATGATCCTGACCGACGACAACTTCGCGACGATCGTGGGCGCCGTCGAATACGGCCGGTCCCTCTACGACAACCTGCTGAAGTACCTGCGCTTCCAGATGTCCACCCTGGTCGCGTACATCGCGATCTTCCTGGCCGCCGGGGTGCTCAACATCGCCGCCGGTGCGCCGTTGAACCCGATGCAGATCCTCTGGCTCAACATGGTCATCGACGTCCCGATCGCGATCGCGCTCGGCTTCGACAAGCCGACGGCCGGCCTGATGGAACGGCCGCCCCGGCCGGTCGGCGCACCCGTGCTGTCCCGCGCCAACTGGATCCGGCTCTGCGTACAAGGGGCGGTCATGACCATCGGGTCGCTGGTGGCGTACCAGATCGGCGACGGGCAGGGCGGACCGGTGCTGGGCGCGACCATGCTGCTCACCACGCTGTCGCTGTTCCACCTCGTCGGCGGTCTTCTGTCGCGGGACCAGGTCGGCACGATCTTCGACCGGTCCGCCATCCCCGGCGCGCAGCAACTGCGGCGCTACGGCATCGCACTGGTCGCGATCATCGCCGTGACCGCGTTCGACATCCTCAACCGCATCTTCGGCACGACCTCGCTCGGCGGCCGGGAATGGCTGATCAGCGTCGGGCTCGCCGCGACCCTGCTCGTCGTCGAGGAGCTGATCAAGGTCGTCGTGCGCCGCGGTGTGCGTACGCCGGAGGCGGCGGCCGTTCAGGGCGGCCGAGTGCCCCGAGCCGCCTGACCCAGCTGACTAGGACGCTGTACGCAGCGTGGCCACCCGGTCGACCCGGTTGGTCCAGATCACGCCGCTGTAGTCAGCCGGCAGCCGCTTCCAGTCGTCGGCCGAGTCGAAGCCTTCAGAGAATCCGCCGTCGCCGGCCACGAGCACGACCCGGGTGTCCTTGGCGGCCATCCGGTCCACGAACTTGACCGGCCAGCCCCACAGATAAGGCGCGTACGCCTCCGGGATGTGCAGCTGCCGGTGAACGCAGGCGTCCGGCACATGTCCGGTCGCGCCGACGGCGATGTACTTCAGCAGGCAGTCCTTCATGATCGCTTTCGACATGACGCGTACCTGCGGGAGCCGGGCGGCCAACGCCGCGATCGGCTCGTCGCCGCCGTACACGCTGATCTTGCTCAGCCGCTCGGCGGGCACCGTGGCGAGGTACGCGGCCAGGACTTCACCCTCTGTCGGTTCGCCGCTCTTGACGTCGATGAGGAACTCCCGATCGGGGAACGCGGTCAGCACGTCCTCAATGGCCGGCATCTTGCCGACGCCCTTGCCGCGGAACGGAAAGCTCGCCCCACCGTCGGCGGTGTAGTGGTAGCCGATGTCGAGCTTCTGCAGGTCGGCGAGAGTGTGATCACGGACCTTGCCGGTGCTGTTCGTGCGGCAGCCCAGTTCGTGGTCGTGGAAGACGGCGATCCGGTCGTCCTGCGTCACCTGGATGTCGAACTCCACGATGTCGGCGCCCGCGTCGAAAGCCGCGCGCATGGACTCGATCGTGTTCTCCAGGTACGGATGCTCCGGCGGGTAGATCACCTCGGCCGTGCAGGTGTCGCCGTCGACGCTCGCGACGTCGAAGGTCTGCGCCAGCCCACGATGAGCCAGCAGCAGCGGAGCGCGGCCGTCGGCGCCGGCGAGCCATGAGCTGTTGTTGACGTACGCAGCCGCGACGAGGACCAGAACGCAGGCCAGCGAGATGAGGAGGATGCGACGGCGGCGGGATCGTCTCGGTGCGTGCACCGAAGCAGTGTCCCAGCCTTTCCGCGGAGCTCCGTTCCGTAGAGCGCCGAACACGCCCGCGTAAGGAAGGCGACCGGAGGACCCCTCGGGTCTGCTTTCGACGGCACAATGTCGCCATGTTCATCGAGACGACGCCCGAGCAGGCCGCGACCGGTTCCACTGCCGAGTATTACCAGCAGCAACGGGCCGCGTGGGGATTCCTGCCCAACTACGCCGGCGCGTTCGGTCACCGCCCGGACGTGGCGCAGGCGTGGAACGCGCTCAATCTCGCCATCCGGGGCGGGATGGATCGGCGGCGGTTCGAGATCGCCACGATCGCCGCCGCCCGGGCGCTGCGGTCGACGTATTGCACGGCCGCCCACTCGAAGTTCCTGCGGGACGTCTGCGGCGACGAGGCTTCGCTCCGCCGCATCGCCGAGTCGCCGGACGGTGAGAGCCTCGACGAGCAGGACCGCGCCGTGTACCGGTTCGCGACGAAGGTCGCGACGGATGCCGCGTCGGTGCAGCAGAGTGATGTCGACGAGTTGCACGCCGCCGGGCTCGCGGACCGCGACATCGCCGACATCGTGTACGCGGCGGCAGCGCGTAGCTTCTTCACCCGGGTGCTCGACGGCCTCGGGGCGCAGCTCGACGCGGAGATCGCCGAGGAGTTCGATCCCGAGTTGTACGCGACGATGGTGGTCGGGCGGGAAGCCGCCGCCTGATCGGAGTACTCGGTCGCCAGGCCGTATTCGGTTCGCCCGGCGGCTGGTGGACCTGACAGGATGCCGCGATGGCGTACAAGATCCGGAAGGCCGTGGCCGACGACGCGGCGTTCCTGGCCGAGATGCTTTTGGCGGCGTTCGACTGGCGGGGCACCGGCCGGTTCACCTTGTCCGAAGTCCTGGCCCGGCCGGACGTCGCGCATTATGTCGCCGGGTGGCCGCGCGCGGGTGATCTGGGTGTCGTCGCGGTCGACGAGGCCGGCGTCCCGGCCGGGGCCTGCTGGCTGCGATACCTGCCGGCCGACGATCCCGGCTACGGCTGGGTCGCCGCCGACGTCCCGGAGATCACGCTCGGTGTGGCCGACGCCCACCGGCGTCGCGGGCTCGGCCGGATGCTGCTGCGTGAGCTGCTGGGCGCGGCCCGCGAGGCGGGCATCGAGCAGCTGTCGCTGTCGGTGGAGCCGGACAACCACGCACGTGGCCTGTATCTGGCCGAAGGCTTCGAGGTGGTCGGCGGGGACGGTGGAGCGGAAACCCTCAGCCGCCGTCCCTGACGTCCGGCGTGGTGCGGTGTGCTCAGCAGAACGGTGCGACCGGCACGGTCGTGGTGCTGGGCAGCCCGGCCGGCGGTTCGCCCGTGAACGCCAGCCGCATGTCGGTGTAGAACTCGTTGCCGCACAGGTGCTGCGGGGCGCTCAGCGTGACCGTGACCGGGATGCTCACCGTGGCGCCGGTGGCGCAGTTCGGGTCGCACAGGTTGACCGTCGCGGTGCCCGTGCCGGAGGCGGTGCCGTTGCTGGTGCTGTCAGACCAATTAGTCCAGGTCAGGTCGGACAGCTTCAGTGAAGAGTCGACGGAGACCGGCGCGGTCGTGGGCGCCACGGCGGCGGATGCGGGAGTCTTCCCGTTCGCGGCGAGGTAGATGGCCTGACCGTCGGCGGCCGAGGCGGACATGGCGGACGGGACGAGACCGGCGGCGACGATCGTGGCGGTCGCGATCGATGCGGTGAACAGCTTCCGTCGCATGGGGGTGCTCCCTCGCGGTTGTGCGGGTCAAGACGACTACGGCGAGTATTCCCTCGGTTACAGCGACTCGTCTACCGTACTTTTCGCCAGGATAGAGAAGTTTCTACCTGTCCGGAGCTTTACGCCCGTATTTTCTGTCCTGTCCCCGGTACAAATCCGCCGCACATTGCCGAATATCCGGTTCAGCCCCCGCTCACGGCTGTTCCGTCTGCACGATGTCCACCGAGATCTCCACCGCGGGGACCGCCCCTCGGTTCTCCAGCCAGTGCAGGGTGTCACGGTCTTCGGGCCAGCCGACCCCGGGACCGTAGTCCGTGGTGGTGCCGTGCCGATGGTCGGTGATCGTCCCCTGGAGCACATAGACGGTCCCGGGCCGGCCTCGATGGTCGTGCAGCGGGCCGAAGACTCCGCCGGGTTCGATCGTCACCATGCGCATCCGAAGCTGCCGCCCGGCCAGGCCCTCGATCTCAGGCCCGAGGTCCACCGTGGCCAGT
>JABFYB010000668.1 GCA_013361475.1 Hamadaea sp. | reverse complement strand
TGGCATGATCAGCCGATGGCGACCTACGAAGTAGCCGCGGTCCTGCTGGTCGACGCCGACGGCGCCCTCCTCATGCAGCTTCGCGACGAACACGCTCCCGTCTCCCCCAACCAGTGGGCGCTGCCCGGCGGCCGCATCGAGCCGGGCGAGACGCCGATCGAGGCGGCCCACCGTGAGCTGCTCGAAGAGACGGGGCTGGTGGCCGACATCGAGCACTTCTGGTCGGGGCCGCGTCCGTACGAGGAGGGCTTTCCGCACCAGGTGACCTTCCACGTGTTCGCCGCCTACACCGAGGCCAAGCAGGAGGACGTCATCCTCGGGGAAGGGCTCGCCATGGTGTTCGTGCCGCGCGACCAGGCCGTCGAGCGCGAGCTGTCCGCTTCGGCGGCGCTGCTCGTCCCCATGTTCCTGGAGTCGGAGCGCTACGCCGGTCTCACGCGGAGGGCTGCATAGGGCTCTCGCCCGCCACGACGTCCCAGGCCACGACGGTCGCGCTGTCCACACCGCGGCCGTCGTGCACACGCTGCGTCAGCTGGGCCACCGCCGCGTCCAGCGGTCCCTCGTAGAGGTCCGCGAAGAACTCCAGCGCCCCGTCGGTGACCAGGGCGATGCGCGTACGACCCGGCCGTAGGGCGTGCACGCCCGAGGCGTAGCTGGGCACCTCCAGCCGCAGGCTGTCGACCCGCCCCACCCATTCGAAGAACGACCGCTGGTTCAGCGTCCGCTGGCCGAGCCGGGCCAGCTCGGGATGCAGCACGAACGCCAGGTTGTCGCCGACGTTCAGCCACGCGGCGTACCGGTCCTTGCGCGCGACCATCAGCACGGCCGCCTCACCCCGCAGGTGGTCCAGGTCCGCGCCCTGCATTCGCTTCACCAGATGGGTACGCACAACGCTCAGCGCGTCGGCGGCGGGCCGCGCCATGATGCCCGCCACGTCGGGGTCGTCGTGCAGCAGCTCGATCAGGAAGGCCGCACTGTCGGCCCCGCCGTGGCCGTCGGCGACCACCGCCAGTTCCCAATCCTCGCCCTGCAGGAGCAGCGCCGCGTCCTCGTTCTTGTTCGCGCCCGCGTCGGTCCGCCCGCCGTAGCGCCCGAGCACCATCCGGCCGGCCGTGACGGCCGACGGCTCGTCAAGGTACGCCGCATCCCGCCCCGCCCACCACATCCGGCGAATCTAGCGCCCCTCATGCGCCGGCGTCGCGACATGCGGCAGATCACGGATAAGCATGTGATCTTGGGCGGCTTTGGCATGCGTAACCGTGATCTGGCGGGAAAGGAAACGGGCCCCGGCTCGGATGAGTCGGGGCCCGTTCACGAGGGCGGTGCCGCCGGTCGCCTCTCGGCGCGTGGCGCAGTACGGCTCCAGCCGGACGGTATTCCGTAAAGGCGTTAGGTGAGGCCCGGGGACACTGTCGCGGCACCAGCACTGACAACGATAGGGACCCGGATCGGATTCCCCCAGTGGCGTGGATCACTCCGAAGCGACGGGGTCGACCACGTGGATCGGGACGGCGCGGGCGAGCGGGATGGTGTCGACCAGGACGGCGTGGCGCGGTTCGGCGACGTCGAGCAGCCGGCCTCGGCGTAACTCGGCCAGTGCGGTGAGCCGTTTGTCGGCGAGGATCGCCTCCACCGTCGGGCGGTCGCCACCGCAGACGAGGGCGGCCATCTTCCCGGCGTACGGGAGGAGGATGCGCGCGGCGACGTCGGCGGCCTCGCGTACGCCGGCCGCCGCCTGGTTGCCGCGCCGCCGGGCGTAGCGCTGCTGCGACCAGCCGCCGGCCGCCGTACGCGCCTGGACGTAGAACGTCTCGACCTTGGAGGCGACCAGATCGGGGCCGTCCGCCACGCCGATCGCGGCCGCGTTACGCCGGGCGAGGAGCAGCCCGAGGACGCGGGGTTCCTGCGCACTTGCGACGAACCGGTCCAAGTCCAGCAGACTGGCGTCGGCGGAGAGCGGCGGCAGCGACATGCCGGCAGCGAGGTGGAACGTCGCGGTCGACCCGTCCGCGCCGACCAGGGAAAGCCAGCCCTCGCCGGCGGGCGGGACGGAGACGGTGACCGAGCCGTGCCGCGTACGGAAGCCGGAGATCCACTTCGAGAGCCGCTCCGGGTCGACGTCGACCCAGCGGCCACCGCCGGCAGCGGGACGGGAACTCATCCGAGCAGGGCCGCTACGGCCGAATCCACGTCAGCGTCGGTGCTGTAGACGTGGAACGAGGCGCGCACGCTCCCCGCGCGGACGGCCGCCCGGATGCCGGCTCGTTCCAGCTTCTGCTGGGCGTCGGGCACGTTCACGGTGACGATCGCCGAGTCACCCGGCTCTTGCCCCAACTCCCGAAGGAACCGGTTGGCCAGGCGCAGGTTGTGCGCGTGAATGCGCTCGACGCCGATGCCCTCGATCACCTCCAGCGCCGGGGCGGTGCCGACCCACGGAAACCACGCCGGGGACAGGTCGAACGCCCGCGCGTCCTTGGCCAGCCGCAACGGCATGCCGTAGTAGGACCCGTGCGGGTCGTCGCCCGCGTACCAGCCGGCCTGGATCGGCCGCACCCGCTCACGCACGTGCGGCGCCAGGTAGGCGAAGCCCGTCCCTCTCGGGGACATCAACCACTTGTACGCACCGACGGCGACGACGTCGGCGGCGGACCCGTCGTAGGGCAGCCACCCCGTCGCCTGCGTGGCGTCCACGACGACGAGCGCACCGACCGCCCGGGCGGCGGCCGAGATCGCGGCCAGGTCGGCGACCCGCCCGTTCGCCGATTGGACCAGCGCGAACGCGACGACGTCGACGCCGGGGACAATAGCGTCGTGGTAGCCGTCGAGCGGAGCCGTCCGCACGGTGACGCCCCGGTCGGCGTGCACCGCCCACGGAAAGACGTTCGAGGTGAACTCGATGTCCGGCACCAAGACGGTCGCGCCGTCGGGCAGGGCGGCGGCGACCGGCGCGAGCAGCTGCGACACCTGCGCGCCGACGGCCACGTCCGCCGCGTCGACGCCGATCAGCCGCGCGAAGCTCTCCCGCGCCCGCTGCGTCGAGGCGTCCCAGCCTTCCCACGAGGTACGCCCGGTCCGCCAGTCGTCCTGCGCCGCCTGCATCGCCTGCCAGGCCGGCTCCGGCGGAAGGCCGTAGCTCGCGGTGTTGAGCCAGCCGGGCTCGGCTTGCCACAGCGCCGGCGGGGTCCAGTTCGCGGTGTCCACGCCCCGAGTATGGCAGTCTGAACGCAGGGTGATCACGGCCAATTCGGGAAGGGTGGCATCGAGCGCGGCATGTCGGAACTCGCCACCGCATTCCTGACGCGCCTGCGGGAGACGCTGCCCCGGCACGCCGACCCCGAGCGCGCCGCCGCCATGGCGAAATACATGCGCGACCAGTTTCCGTTCCTGGGCATCCCCAGTACGCCGCTGGCCGCGCTGCAGCGCGAACTCGCGACGGGGCTGCCCCGCCCCGAGTCCGCCGACGCCGCCGAGATCGCCCTCGGGTGCTGGTCCTTGGCCGAGCGCGAATACCAGTACGTCGCCTGCTCCTACCTGCGCAAGTACGCCAAAGTGCTGGACGAGGACTTCCTCGGGGTCGCCCGCGAACTGATCGTCGTCAAGCCGTGGTGGGACACCGTGGACGCCCTCGCGGCGCACGTTGTCGGGCCGCTGGTCTCGGCGTACCCCTCGTTGGTGAGGGTGATGGACCAGTGGGCGGAACAGGACGAGATGTGGCTGACCCGCACGGCGATCCTTCATCAATTGCGATACAAGGGTGCGACGGACGCGGACCGGTTGTTCCGCTATTGCCGGCGGCAGGCCGGGCACCCGGACTTCTTCATCCGGAAGGCGATCGGATGGGCCTTGCGCGAGTACGCGAAGACCGAGCCGGACGCGGTCCGGAAGTTCGTGGCCGCGACCGAGCTGTCGGGGTTGTCACGGCGCGAAGCCTTGAAGAACCTCTGAGTTACGGGCAGGCTGCTGCGATGGAGTTCACCCTGCCCGCGGTGCCGCTCGACTTCGAGTGGATCGTCCCCCCGACCGAGTGCGGCCTGAACGACGGCGTGCTCAGCGCGTCCGCCCCCGCCCAGACTGATCTGTTCATCGATCCCGCCAGTTCCGAGACCAAGCTCACGGCCCCGCGCGCGCTGGCTGCCGCCCCCGACGGCGACTGGCGCCTGTCCGCCCGGGTACGCGTCACCTTCCGCGACGCGTTCGACGCCGGAACCCTCCTGGTCTGGATCGACGACACCCACTGGGCCAAGTTGTGCTTCGAGGTCTCGCCGAGCGGCGTGCCCGGCGTCGTCAGCGTGGTCTGCGACGGCGTGGCCGACGACGCGAACGCCTGGCCCGTCGCCGATCCGCACGAAGGCGTCTGGTTGCGGGTCACCCGGCACGGCGACGCCTACGCCTTCCACGCCGGCTCCGACGGACGCCGCTGGGAGTTCGTCCGCAACTTCGCCATCGGAACCGGCCCGGCGCAGGTCGGCTTCGTCGTGCAGGCCCCGACCGGTTCGGGATGCCACGCGGTCTTCGACCACGTCGAGTACGCCCCCTCCGCCCCGAGCGACCTGCGCGATGGAAGCTGAGTTCACCGCCCGGCTCGACGCGGTGATGCCGGGCGTACGGGCGGATCTGGAGCGGCTCGTCCGCATCCCGAGCGTTTCCGCGCCCGGCTTCGACTTCTCCCCCATCGACCGCTCGGCGGCGCTCGTGGCGTCCCTGCTGTCCGACTGCGGGCTGGCGACCCGCGTCGTGGCGTCGTCCGGCCGTCCGGCCGTCCTCGGCACTCGGCTGCTGCCGGGCCGTCCCACCGTTCTCTTGTACGCCCACCACGACGTCCAGCCCGCCGGTGATCCGGCGCTGTGGACCAGCGACCCGTTCGAGCCGGCCGAACGTGACGGCCGCCTCTACGGTCGCGGCGCGGCCGACGACAAGGCCGGGATCATGGTGCACGTCGCCGCCCTCCGGGCACTCGGCGACGATCTCGGCGTCGGCGTGGTCGTCTTCATCGAAGGCGAGGAGGAGTACGGCACCGGCGCCACTCCGCGACTCCTCCGCGAGCTGCGGTCCGAGCTCCAGGCGGACGTCGCGATCGTGACCGACGTGGGGAACTGGGCGGTGGGCGTACCTGCCGTCACCACGTCCTTGCGTGGGCACGTCACCGCGCTGGTGGAGGTGCGTACGCTCTCGCACGGAGTCCATAGTGGAATGTACGGCGGCGCGGTGCCGGACGCCGTCATCGCCTTGTCCCGCCTGATCTCGTCCTTTCACGACAACGCCGGTGATGTGGCGATCGACGGACTCAAGACCGAGCCCGACCCCGCGGTCGAATACGCCGCCGATCGGCTGCTCGCGGAGACCGGCGGCACCCCGTTCGGCACCGGCAGCGCCGCTGCCCGGATGTGGAGCCGCCCAGCGGTGAGCATCCTCGGCATGGAGGTCCCGCCGATCGAGGGCGCCACGAGCACTCTGACTCCGGTCGCCCGTGCGCTGGTCAGCCTGCGGATCGCACCGACCGAGGACCCACTGCGGGCCTTCTCCTTGCTGGAGGATCACGTCCGCCGGCACATCCCGTGGGGTGCGTCGGTCTCGGTGACACGTCGCGGCGCGGCCCCTGGGCTGGCGGTCGACTCGTCCGGCCCCGTCTACGAGCAGATCCGCGTCGCGCTGCGCGACGCGTGGGACGGCGTCGACCCGGTCGAGACCGGCTCAGGCGGCTCCATCCCGCTCCTGCTGGACCTCGCCGAAGTCATCCCGGACGCGACGATCGTCCTCAACGGCGTCGAGGACCCCGACAGCCGCGCCCACGGGATCGACGAGAGCCTGCACCTCGGCGAGTTCCGGCGGGCCTGCCTGGCGGAGACGCTCTTCCTGCACCGCCTCGGCACGGCCGCCTGATCCTCCGTACGGCTGATCAGGGCGGCTCGCCATGATCATCGAAAGTCTCGACGGAACGTCAACCGTGCAGCGGATCTCCACCGAACGGCCACATGCTCTCTGACCTGCTCGAACGCTATGCTGCCCGCCGTGTCCCAGTCTGCCCTCCCCCCGGCGCCCCCAGCCGAGCAGCTCGTCTTCGACCTGGCGGCGCCCTTCCCTACGGTCCTGGACGCCCGCGAGGCGGCCCGCCGGCACGACTACGACGCGATCCGCCGGCTGTACGCGTCCACCGAGGCGTGGGATCTGCGGACGGCGCTGATCCGCACCGCAGCCGAGGTCACCGGCCTCGAAGGCGTGCTCCAGCAGCAGCGCCGCCGAGATCCGGCGGATCTGACCGCCGCGCTCCTGCTGGCCGCCCATCACATCGAACTGGGCTGGGCAGCCCGCAGCGGCGCGCGAGCCGAGTACGTCAGCGGAGACCAGTTCGCCGTCTTCCACGACCACCTGCGAATCGCCGAGCGGCAGCTCATCGAGGTGACCGCATATGACCCGGGCAACCTCGCAGCCTGGACCTTCCGCCTGATGACCGCGCGCGGTCTGCAGCTGGGACAGTCCGAAGCGCGCCGCCGTTACGACCAGGCGGCCAAGCAATCGCAGCACCATCTCGCGGCGCAGACCCAGCTGCTGCAACAGCTGTGCCCGAAATGGGGCGGCTCGCTGGAGCAACTGCACGCTTTCGCCACGGAGAAGGCATACGCGTCGCCGCCCGGGACGCTCAACGCGGTGCTCGTCGTCGAGGCCCATCTGGAGCACTGGGCGACACTGTCCGGCCGGCCTGCCGGCGCCTACCTCGCCAACCCGACGGTCCGTGCCGACGTGGTCCGCGCCGCCGCCCATTCCGTGCTGAACCCTGCTGCGCAGGCCGGCTACTCCTGGGTGGTGGCGCACAGCTACTTCGCCCTCTACTTCAGCCTGTGCGGCGACCACGCCGCGGCGGCCGTTCACTTCCGCGCCATGGGTGCGTACGCCGCCGTCGAACCCTGGACGTACTACCTGCCCAACGCCCGGGAACGTTACGTCCAGCACCGGACGCTGAGCCTGCGGAAGGGATCCCGATGACCATCGAGTTCACCGAGGTCGACGGCGTGCCGACGCTGGTCGCGCCGACGGCCGGTCCATGGCACGCCGGTCTGGTGTTCCGAGTCGGCCGGGCCGACGAGACGCTGGCCCGCTCAGGGCTGACCCATGTCCTCGAGCACCTCGTGCTCTTCCCCCTGGGCCTGACCGACTATCACTACAACGGCAGCACAGGCTCCACCGTGACCTCCTTCCACACCACCGGATCGGAAGAGGACGTCGCGGCCTTCCTCCACCAGGTCTGCTCCGGCCTGGCCGCACCGCCGATGAATCGGCTGGACACGGAGAAGCAGATCGTCCGCACCGAATGGGCGAGCCGCACCAGCGCCGTGAACGACGGCCTGCCGATCTGGCGGTACGGCGCGCGCGGGCACGGACTCTTGAGCTTCCGGGAGCCGGGAACGTGGGCGCTGACCGCCGAAGACCTGCTCCAGTGGCGCGACGCCTACTTCACCCGGGAGAACGCCGTACTGTGGATCGCCGGCAAGGGCGTTCCGGCCGGTCTGCGACTCGACCTTCCGTCCGGGCGGCGGATGCCCCTGCCGCCGGTGACCTCGGCGCTGCCCACCACACCGGCGTACTTCGCCGAAGGCGGGCAGGCCGTCGTCGTCGAGAGCATCGTCACGGCCGGACCCGCCGCGCCCGTGTACGCCGACGTCTTGGAGCGGACCCTCTTTCGAGACCTGCGGCAGGAGGCCGGCGTCTCCTACTCGGTGAGCGCCCTCTACCAGCCCCGCGGAGACGGCTTCGGCGAAGTGACCGCGGCGGTCGACGCCCTGCCCGACAAGCAAGGCGCCGCGGTGGGCGGCTTCGTCGACGCACTGGCCAAACTCCAAGCCGGGCGCATCGAAGCGGCCGACATCAACGCATACGTCGCCAAGGTCAAGGACGCGGCGCAACACGCCGACGCGGAGGCAGCCGGGCTGGGCGCCGCCGCCTTCGCAACCCTCACCGGCCGCCCCGTGATCGACGTCGAGCAGCGCATCGCACGGCTGGAGTCGGTCACCACCGAAGACGTGCACGCCGTCGCCCGAGAGGCCGGCGCGAGTGCGCTGATGCGGGTGCCGCACAATCAGCGCGCCGACTGGGCCGGCTTCACCGCGGCGCCCACCCTGTCCACGTCGACGGTGGACGGCGTACGCCTCAAGGCGCGAGGCGGCGACGGTGACCTCGTCCTCGGCCCCCAGGGCATCAGCGTGATCGACGGCGAGTGCGCGGTGACGGTGCGGTTCGACGAGGTCGCCGCGATGTGGAGCTGGCCGGACGGCGGCCGCCGGCTCGTCGGCCACGACGGCTTGACACTGACGGTCGAGCCCACGCTGAACAACGTCGGCGCCGCGCACCTCGCGCGCATCGACGCGGCCGTGCCACGTGCGCTGGTGATCCCGATGCCCGCCCGCCAGGCCGACGCGATCCCGCAGCCATCGGCCGTCACTCCGGCCGTCCGGCCCGCCAAGGCGGCTCGGCGTCCGGCCGGCGCCGGGCAACGCGCGCCGATCCGAGCGCTGGACGTGATTCGGCTGGTGTTGCTGGTCGGAATCACGACCGTGTTCCTGTGCCTGTCCGGGATGTTCACCATCGCCGGGGACGAGGGACCCGACGCCGAACTCGGCCGCCAGTTGACCTACATCTTCTGGGGAATCACCGCGATCGGTGTCGCGGGCACCGCCTGGGTCATCGTCGGCATGGCTCGCCGACGGCGCTAGGCCGGACGCTGTCGTGGATCCGCGGCACACACGCCACGGATCCGCGACGCGGGCTCAGCGCGTGAGCCAGGCGACCGCGGCGTCGTACTCCGCGGTCGGGAAGACCTTCGCCTCGCCCGGGATCATCCAGGCGAACGCCTTGATGGCGTGCCCGATCCAGTCGACGTCGGTCACCACCGCGACCCGCTCGAAGGACTTCAAATGGCTCGCGCCGAGTTTGGCGTCCTGCCACATCGCGTCGCCCTGCATGCCCCGGTACTCCGGGCCGAGACGGTAGACCATCCGCAGCTTGCCGCCGCCGGACAGCGCCTTCTCGATCGCCGGGACGAGGACCTGACGGTAGTCGTCGGCGGTGATCTCGCCGGTCGCGTCGGCGCCCAAGACGCCCTCGGGCAGCCCTTCGATGATCGTGATCATGCACCTGACGCTACCGGTGCCGGGCCGGCGGCTGTGGGCGTATGCGCAGATCAGGGGAGGTCTTCGCCTCGCCGCCGCAGACGATGCAGGCCGTACGCCAGGGCCGCCGCGGCGGCCGAGATCCAGGCCGCGTTGCCGACGAAGCCCCGGGTGAAGGCCAGCTGGTCGGCCGGGCCGCGGACGAAGAACACGCCGAGGTTGATCAGCGTCGCCACGAACAGGAGAACCATGACAGCCTGTACGGCCAGCGGCAACGCGAGCAAGACGGGTTTGATGCGACTCCAGGGAATGCGTCGTCGCGACCACTCGTCGCCGTCGCCGAACGGCAGGCGAGCATCGCCGATGGCGCGCGGCCGGCCGTCCCCGATGGCTCGCAGCACGAACAGCAGGCTGATGGCGGCGAAGGGAAACGGCAGCAGCTTCTCCAGCCCGTCGTCCAGGAGCAGACCGCCAGGGCGGAACGTGTCCGCCCACACGGCTATGCCCAGCAGAAACCCGGTGATGCCCGCCGCCACGACCCAACGCATGCGCAGAGGGTAACGGCGACGGGCAACAGATGGGGTCCCTAGATCACTTCCAGGTGTCGCTGACGGCGTACCCGGTCGACGATCCGGTGGAGTAGGAGCGGTTGGCCCCGCTCTCCCACGTCACGTTCCCGGCGGCGTCCTTCTTGATGTACTTGTACTCGAAGGAGGTGTTCTTCGGCAGGATCACCAGCCGCTTCCACGTCGGGTACGCCGCGGACGACAGCGGGATCGCGTTGACGGGGTTCCACGATCCCAGTGCGGCGATCGAGCCGACGACGTAGACGTTGGTGCCGGTCGTCGTGGTCGCGTACGCGGAGAACGTCAGGTCGGTGGCGTCGGCGTTGGCCACGCTCCAGCAATTGGTGAGGGTCTGCGCCGCCGTCCCGGTGCTGAACGTGCGGTTGGCGTTGCTCTCCCAGGTGACGTTCCCGGCGGCGTCCTTCTTGATGTACTTGTACTCGACTGCCGTGGTGACGGGCAAGGCGAGCGCTCCGCTCCACAATGGATATCCGGCGGCCGAGAGCTTGACCGCGTTCGCCGTGTTCCAGGAGCCCAAGGCGGGGATGCTGCCGACGACGTAGACGTCCGTTCCGGTCGTCGTGGTCGCGTACACGGTGAAGGTGTCCGTGACGGTCGTGCCCGTCGGCGACGCGGTGGGCGAGGCAGTAGGTGACGCGGACGGCGAGGCGGACGGCGAGGCGCTGGCCGAGGGTGAAGCAGTGGCAGACGTGGTGGGCGAGGCCGTCCCACCCCCGGACCGGGCGTTGACGTGGATCGCGACCGCCCCGTTGGCCGGGATCGTCACCGACGCGGTGCCACCCGAGACCGTGACCGCCGTGCCCGCGCAGCC
>JABFYB010000703.1 GCA_013361475.1 Hamadaea sp. | reverse complement strand
CCGGCGGAGTCGGCCGACTGGATCGGCGTCCGGTGGTCGAGGTTCGACGCCGTGGACTTCAGCTCGTCCCCGATGCCCTGGACGTCCCGCTTCACGTCGTTGAGCAGGCCTTCCAGCGGCTTGCGCAGGTTGGCCTCCTCTTCCTCGCTGAGGATGTGCTTGCGGAGGAAGGTCTTCGGGTTCAGGTCCTCGAGGCTGATGTCGGTGCCGAGTTCCTTGCTGAGGTCGCCGGTCGCGTTGCGGGCCATGTTCCGCAGGTTCCGCAGCATGCGTACGCCGTCGGAGATGACGTTGGGCAGCTTCTCGCCGAAGACGATCAACGCGAGCAGGAGGATGACCAGGACCTCCCACGCATCCAGGTTCTCGAACACCCTCGTCGCCTCTCTCGCGGCCGCACGTGCCCGCCACGGCCGGGGGGCACCGCGCCCTAGGGTAGTCACCCCGAAGCGCTATCGGCGAGCCTACTTCGCGTCGGCGGCCAGCGTCACCGTCACATCTTTCCGGTCGGAACCGCGCTGGTAGCGTACGGTCACCGCGGATCCGGGCGGATATTTGCGGACGAGTGCGATCAATTCCACCGGTTCGCTCACGGCGTGCCCGTCCAGGGAGATGATCACGTCCCCGTCCTTCATGCCCGCGTCGGCGGCCGGTCCGGCCGGGTCGACCTGCGCCACGCGTACGCCCCGGAAGGCGTCGTCCAGCCGGGCCCCGATGACGGTACGCCGGGCGCGGCCGTGGGCGATGATCTCCTCCGCGATGCGTTTGGCCTGGTTGATCGGGATGGCGAAGGCCAGGCCGATGTTGCCGGCCGAGTCGTCGTCGGTGGCCATCGACTTGATCACGGAGTTGATGCCGACGACCTCGCCCGCCCCGTCGAGCAGCGGTCCGCCGGAGTTGCCGTGGTTGATGGCGGCGTCGGTCTGGATGGCGGCGTAATAGCGCGTCAGGGTCGGATCGCCGGCCGCGAGCAGCCGGTCGACGGCGCTGACGATGCCGGAGGTGACCGTGCCGGGCAGGGCCAGCGGCGAGCCGACCGCCAGCACCGGGTCGCCGACCTGCACCGTCGTCGAGTCGCCGAGTTCCAGCGGCTGCAGGTTGCTCTTGGGTACGCGGAGAACGGCCACGTCCGACTCGGGATCCGAGCCGAGCAGCCGGGCCGCGGTGGAGCTGCCGTCGTTCAGTACCACGGACAGGCTCGATCCGCCGGAGACGACGTGATCGTTGGTGATGATGTAGGTCCCGTCACCCACGGCGAACCCTGAGCCCAGCGCGGTTCCGCCAGGGATCTGGGCGCGTACGGTGACGACGCTCGGCAGCACCCGGGCCGCGATGGCCGCGAACGACTGCGGCGGGCGCTGGGCCAACGCCGCGATCGGCCGGTTCGAGCTGCTCAGAGCCGCGGTCGGCCGGCGGGCCGCGGTCACGAAACCCACGCCGAGCGCTCCGCCCATCACTCCGGCCACCAGCGCGGCCGCGATCACCAAGGCCGCCACCATGGCGGTACGCCGAGTGAACCAACCGCCGTCAGAGACTCGGTCGGTGGAGGGTGCGTCGGTGTGCCCGGGAACGGTGAGGCTCACCGGGGCGGACGGGTCTCGCCAGGGATCCGAGCGCGCATCGCTCCACCAGTGGCCGGCGGCCGGTTCGGCCGGGCGTACCGGGGGTGCGGTCCACGTCGCGCTTGTCTGGGGGTCGGACCATGCCTGGTCCGCCCACATTCCGTCGTCGGTGCGGCCCTCGGTCGGCGACTCCGGGTCACCGCTGGCAGCGGCGCGCTCGGCGGCGTCGTCATCGTTGGGCTGGCGCCAGTTCCAGCCGTCGGTCACGAGTCTCAGAATGTCATGGATGGGTGGTTCATGATGATTTTTCGCGAGATCCAGGGTTGTCCGGATCGCTGACCGGCGGCTCGGCCGAGAGCCTCCCCGGCTTGCCTCGAGGGGCCTGATCGACGATCTCCCACTACTATCCACAGGGGAAATGGGGAGGACGTGATGACGAGGCAGCTCGGGCCGTCGACGGCGGGCGGGCGCGGCATAGACGGCTACCTCGCCGAGGACGTCGTCCTGCAGACCGCCCGGACGCTCGCCCACGAGCTGGGTCTGGCTCCCATCGCCGCCTCCACCGGGGCCGCGCTGCGGCTGTTCGCCGCGATGGTCAACGCGCGGGCGGTCATCGAGATCGGCACCGGCACCGGTGTGAGTGGACTGTGGCTCTTGCGCGGCATGCGGCCGGACGGCGTACTGACCACAATCGACACCGACGCCGAGCATCAGCGCTTCGCCCGGCGCGTCTTCCTCGAAGCCGGGTACGCCTCCTCGCGTAGCCGCGTCATCGCCGGGCGGGCGCTGGACGTCCTGCCCCGGTTGACCGACGGCGGATACGACCTCATGGTCATCGACGGCGATCCGGCCGAGCACGACGCCGGGGTGATCGGGGCCGCCCGGCTGCTGCGTCCGGG
>JABFYB010000379.1 GCA_013361475.1 Hamadaea sp. | reverse complement strand
CCCTGATCCGGTACGAGGGAAAATTGGGCCTTTCCTAGCGCACCCATCGTCTTCACTCTCGGTTCAGGCGCGGGTCAAACCCCCCTAGCCCGCGCATCCGAGGAGGACGTGGTGAGAAGCCGATTAGTCATCCTGCTGGCGGTGCTCGGCATGGTCTGCCTGACCGGCATGACCGGCGCGGGCGCGAGCGCCGAGCCGCCGGCGAACAAGCAGTACCGCGTCTCGGGCCCGGCGACCGCGCAGCAGCGCAGCGCCGTGGCCGCGACGGGCGCCGCGATCGACGAGGTGAAGACCGATTCGGTGCTGGTCACGGCCACGGAGGCCGAGGTGGCCGCGATCCGGCGGCTCGGCTTCCGCGTCGCGGAGTCGCCGCGCCCGGCACCCCCGTCCGCCGTCGGGACGCTTGACTTCCCGCCGTCGGACTCGGCGTACCACAACTTCGCGGAGATGACGGCCGAGATCAACAGCCTGGTCGCGGCCCATCCCACGATCATGAGCCAGACCACGTTCGGCACCTCGTACGAGGGCCGGCCGCTGCGCCTGGTCAAGATCAGCGACAACGTGGGCACGGACGAGGCCGAGCCGGAGGTGCTGTTCACGGCCCACCAGCACGCCCGCGAGCACCTGACGGTCGAGATGGCGCTGTACATCATGCACCTGCTCGCCGACAACTACGGCAGCGACTCCAGGATCACGAGCCTGGTCGACGGCCGCGAGATCTGGATCATGCCCGACCTCAACCCGGACGGCGGCGAGTACGACATCGCCTCGGGCACCTACCGTTCCTGGCGCAAGAACCGGCAGCCGAACTCCGGCTCCTCGGCCGTGGGCACCGACCTGAACCGCAACTGGGCCTACCAGTGGGGGTGCTGCGGCGGCTCCTCGGGCTCGCCCTCCAGCGAGACGTACCGTGGCGCGAGCGCCGAGTCGGCCCCCGAGATCAGCGCGGCGGCGAACTGGGTGCGCAGCCGGGTCGTCGGCGGCGTGCAGCAGATCAGGACGAACCTCGACTGGCACACCTACGGCGAGCTGGTCCTGTGGCCCTACGGCTTCACCTACAACGACACGGCCCCCGGCCTGACCCAGGACGACCGCGACGCCCACGCCACGCTCGGCCAGAACCTCGCGGGCACCAACGGCTACACGCCCGAGCAGGCCAGCGACCTGTACATCACGGACGGGACGATCGACGACTGGATGTGGGGGGCGTACAAGATCTTCAGCTTCACGTTCGAGATGTACCCGGTCGGGGCGAGCCCGGGGTTCTACCCGCCGGACGAGCAGATCGTCCCGCAGACCACGCGTAACAGGGAGGCCGTGCTGCGCTTCCTGGAGTACTCCGACTGCGTCTACCGGATCATCGGCAAGGAGTCGCAGTACTGCGGCACCGGCACGCCGCCGGTGACCGTCTACTCCGACACGTTCGAGACCGACACCGGCTGGACGGCGAACCCGTCGGGCACCGACACCGCCACCACGGGCACATGGGAGCGCGGCGACCCGGCGGCGACCAGCTCCTCGGGCGCCAAGCAGCTCGGCACCACGGTCAGCGGCACGAACGACCTGGTCACCGGCCGTCTGGCGGGCTCGGCCGCGGGTGACTACGACATCGACGGCGGCGTCACCTCGATCCAGTCGCCGCCGATCACGCTGCCCTCGACCGGCTCGCTGACCCTGTCGCTGTCGTGGTACCTGGCGCACGGCTCGAACGCCTCCAGCGCCGACTACTTCAGGGTCCGCGTGGTCGGCTCGACGACGGCCACGGTGTTCCAGCAGGCGGGCGCGGCCTCGAACCGCAACGGCGCGTGGGCCGTGGCGACCGCGAACCTGAACGCCTTCGCCGGGCAGACGGTACGCGTCCTCATCGACGCGGCCGACGCCTCGGGGGCCTCCCTCGTGGAGGCGGGCGTGGACGACGTCAAGATCACCCAGCAGCCCTGATCATCCTCTGCGCCCCCTCGGCCGGACTCCGATCCGGTCGAGGGGGCGCCTGTTTTCGGTCCGGCACCGGGCGTTTCGGCACGTCACAAGCCGTCACGGGATTGGGTCTTGTAAGCACCCTCTGTCAAGGCTACGATCGCGCTAACTCTTAGGAAACTTTCCTAAAAGAAATCATGGATCGGATGGCCCATGACTCGCTCGCCGCCCTCCTGACCCGTCCGTGAGCTGCGGAGACGTCTGCCCCGACAGCCTCTTTCCCCACGCCCCCGCCGCTGCGGGCGTGGTCACCCCCCAGTGCTTTCCGGCCACGGGAGCGATCGCGCGGTCACGCCTGTCCACACCGGCCCTGACTGCCGCAGCAAGCCCCGTGCGCCCGCCTCGGCCTTCGCTGACACCCCCCAATAGGCCCGTGTCTCACCTCCACGGGCCCGTGCCGTACGGCTTGCGCTCTCACCCCCCGGTGCAAGCCGTACGGCACGCCAGAAGAACGGACATCGACAGTGAGATTTCTCGCGATCCACATTGC
>JABFYB010000033.1 GCA_013361475.1 Hamadaea sp. | reverse complement strand
GTCAAGGCGACCGAGCTGTGGGAGTCGGTCGAAAGCGACACCGTGCCGACGTGGGCGCTCGCCAACCCGTCCTACGTCCGCTGACCCACTCCGACGTCCCCCGGCCGGTTGTCGTCGCGCCAGCCGAGCCGTCGCCGCCCTCGCCAAGTTGATCAGTCTCGCAGGGGAACGATCAGGAGACCCGGGACACGACACGCCGGCCCACAACGACCGTTAGTTCATGATCAACGGAAAAAAAGGGGGCTAGGGGCGGAGGGCGACGTCGTAGCGGTAGAGGTTGTTGTCCCGCATGACGCGGACGAGGTGCGCGGCGTACGCCGGAGAAGTCGCGTAACCGGCGCGCTGCAGTTCCAGGGCGAACCGGTCGGGTGAGGCCGCGTACTTCATGGCCGTCTTGTAGTACGACAGCCGGGCCAGCGCCCGCCCGTGGTCGGCGAACGAGTCGCTCACGCGCCGATAGGAACGGAACGCATCCCGGGTGGCGTAGCAGCGTTTTCCGGAGCATTCGCGGGTGGCGTAGGTCGAGCAGCCGATCGCGATCGGGCCGGGGTCGCCGAAGCATTTCATGCCGAACAGGTTGTGCTCGGTGACCGCCAGTGGGCTGCGGCCCCACCCGGATTCGAGGATCGCCTGCGCGATGGTGACCGAGGCGGGCACCTTCCACGTGCGGGCGCTCGCCTGGGCGGGCCCGATCACGGACGCGAGGAAGGCCTTGGTCGACGACGGTGCCGACGGCGGTGCCGCACCGCACCACGGCAGCCGCGGTTCGCCGTTGGGCCAGCGGACGAAGGCCGCCGTCACGAACCGCCGTACGCCGAGCTGGTACCACACCGGATTGCCGCTGATGGTCTGCGACCACACTCGACACATCGGACGCACGACCGCGGCCGCGCCGACGGAACCGACGATGGCGTGGGAGGTGGCCGGCCCGGAGCGCACGTTCATCGGGAACGGCAGGTTCACCACGCCCGAGCCGGCCGGCAGGGCGAGGGCCGAACAGGTCGGCGTCGACGCCCGCCGAGTGGCCCACGAGAGGAACGCGTCGGAGGCGTACCCGCCGTTCGTCAGGCGTACCCAGGTCGTGGTCGTGCGGACCGAGCCGACGATCTGCTGTCCGCGTACCCGGCAGGTGATCGAGACGGCCTGATGGTGCGCGAGCCGGGACAGCACGCGGTCCCGGAGATGCGGTCCGGAGCGGACGTTGAGCCCGACCTTGGACTGGACCACCGCGCGGCCGGGGCCGGCCGTCGCGGCCATGGCGGGCGACGGCAGGAGCATGACAAAGAGAGCAATCGCGACAAACCTTCGCAGACCTGTCATAAATCGACGATAACCGGGTAATGCCCATAAAGTGCGAGAACGGCGTGATCTTCGCCGCTAACCCGGCCCCCGATGCCGGATCATGACGGCCCACCCGGAACAATGGGCAGTATGCTGACCCGCCCGGATCTCCGTAACGTCGCGATCGTCGCGCACGTCGACCACGGCAAGACCACGCTCGTCGACGCCATGCTCAAGCAGGGCGGGGCGATCCACACCCGCGGCGAGATGGCCGACCGGGTGATGGACTCGATGGACCTCGAACGCGAGAAGGGCATCACCATTCTCGCGAAGAACACCGCGGTCCACTATCAGGGCGCGGACGGCGAATCCGTCACGATCAACATCATCGACACCCCCGGCCACGCCGACTTCGGCGGTGAGGTCGAGCGCGGCCTGACCATGGTCGACGGCGTCGTGCTGCTCGTCGACGCGTCGGAGGGGCCGCTGCCGCAGACCCGGTTCGTGCTGCGCAAGGCGCTCAAGGCCAAGCTGCCGATCATCCTTGTGATCAACAAGGTCGACCGTCCCGACGCCCGGATCAAGGAGGTCGTGGACGACACCTACGAGCTGTTCCTCGACCTCGACGCGGACGAGTCGCAGATCGACTTCCCGATCGTGTACGCCTGCGCCCGCGACGGCATCGCCTCGCTGAGCCAGCCGGAGGACGGCAAGGTCCCGACCGACTCGGACACGCTGCAGCCGTTGTTCCAGACGCTGCTCGACACCATCCCGGCGCCGACCTACACCGAGGACGCGCCGCTCCAGGCGCACGTCACCAACCTCGACGCCTCGCCGTTCCTGGGCCGGCTCGCGCTGTGCCGCGTACGGGAGGGCGTCATCCGCAAGGGGCAGTCCGTCGCGTGGTGCAAGACCGACGGCACGACCGAGCGCGTCCGCATCTCCGAGCTGCTGATGACGGAAGGCCTGGAGCGCAAGCCGGCCGAGCAGGCCGGTCCGGGCGACATCATCGCGGTCGCCGGCATCCCGGAGATCATGATCGGCGAGACGCTGGCCGACGCCGAGAACCCGATCCCGCTGCCGCTGATCACGGTGGACGAGCCGGCCATCTCGATGACCATCGGCACCAACACCTCGCCGCTCGTCGGCCGGGTCAAGGGGGCCAAGGTCACCGCCCGCATGGTCAAGGACCGG
>JABFYB010000061.1 GCA_013361475.1 Hamadaea sp. | reverse complement strand
GATGTTCGCCCGCGGGCATGTCTTCACCCAGGAGGTGGTCCTGGACGTCGATCAGGTCAGCACCGACGTGGTCACCGACGTCTCTCTTCGCGTACGCGCGGGGGAGGTGGTCGCGCTGGCCGGTCTGGTCGGGGCGGGCCGATCGGAGTTGTGCCGCGCGTTGGCCGGGGATCTGCCGATCCGTTCCGGGCAGGTGTCGGTCGACGGCCGCCCGATCTTGCTGCGCAGGCCATCCGACGCCGTGCGCGCCGGGATCGCGTACGCGCCGGAGGAGCGCAAAGCGCAGGCCCTCCTCCTGCGACGCTCGGTACGCGACAACGTCACCCTGGCGGTGCTTCGGCGGCTGAGCCGGCTGCGGTTCGTCCGCGGATCCGCCGAACGAGCCCTCGCTGCCAGCTACGTGCACCGGCTTCGCGTGCGTACGCCGTCCCTCGAGCAGGAGGTCGGCAAGCTCTCCGGCGGCAACCAGCAGAAGGTGGTGCTCGCCCGCTGGCTGGCGCGCCGCCCGAGAGTGCTGCTGCTGGACGAGCCGACCCGGGGCGTCGACGTCGGCGCCAAGGCCGAGATCTACCGCCTCATCGCCGAGCTCGCCGAGAACGGAATGGCCGTGGTCGTCGTCTCCTCGGAACTGCCGGAGGTCCTGGGATTGGCCGACCGGATCGTCGTGCTCCAACGCGGCCGGGTCACCGGCGAACTCGATCGGTCCGACGCCACGGAGGAGTCAATCCTCGCCCTTGCGATGACGTCCGAGGGAGTAGACGCATGACCCCGATCGCTGAGCCGACCCGCGTCCACGCCCGGCAGGCCCGGCGTTTCCTCGACGCGATCGGCGGACCGCAGAACCTCAGCCTGCTCGGAGCGCTAGTGGCCGTCCTGGTGGTCTTCGGCTATCTCAACCCGGCCTATCTCAGCTGGTCCAACGTCGCCGTCATCGGCATCGCCGCGACAATCCCGGCGTTGCTCGCGGTCGCCCAGACCATGGTGATCATCTGCGGCGGCATCGACATCTCGGTCGGCTCCCAGAGCGGCCTGGCCGCCGTCGTCGCCGCGATGGTCTTCGCGTCGACCGGCGACGGCCTCGCCAACGGGTCCGCCGTCGTCGCCGTCGGCGTCGCGCTCGCCGTCGGGGTGGCCTGCGGCGTCCTCAACGGGCTGATCATCATCTACGGGCGGGTCAACGCCATCATCGGCACCCTCGCCATGCTCGCCGCGTACAAAGGGTTGGCGCAGTTGCTGTCCGGCGGGCGCGCTCAGGGTTACCTGCACGGCGACGACCTGTTCATCTTCGTCGCCCGTGGCTCGATCGCCGGCCTGCCGGTGATGGTCTGGATTCTGCTCACCGTGGCCGTCGGCGTCCATGTCCTGCTGAAGTACACCGACATCGGCCGCAACATCTACGCCATCGGCGGCAACGCGACGGCGGCCCGGCTCGCCGGGATCAACCTCAACAAGTACATCGTCGCCGTGTACGCCGTGATGGGTTTCGTCGCCGCCGTCGCAGGAGTGATCCTGGCCGCGCGTACCGGCTCCGGTCAGCCAACCGCGGGCAGTGAGGGGCTGGAGCTCAAAGCGATCACGGCCGCCTTCCTCGGTGGCTGTGCGATCGCCGGTGGTCGTGGCGGCGTCGGTGGCACCCTGCTGGCCGTCACCATCCTCAGCGCACTGGACAACGGTCTGACCGTCGTCGGCGTGAACCCGTTCTGGCAGAACGTCGCGCAGGGTGCGCTCCTGGTCATGGCGGTCGTCGTACAACAGCGCCGCACCGGCGAGCGGCCGGTCGGCCTGCCCACCTGACACCGAGTCGGTGCAGCCGCGTCAAAGTTGCCAGACGACCGGCAGCACCGCCCCGGCGGCGTCCGACGAATAGTCGTGCGCGACATCGAGCAGCTCCGCCATCCGGGCCTGCCAGGCGATGTTCACGGGAAGCCCGGCGAGCCGGTCGATCATCGCCGCATAGTCGTCAACTTCGATGACATGGAACAGGTCGGCTCCGCTGCGCCAGATCGTCCATTCGCGCGCGCCGCTGTCCCGGATCGCCGAGACGAGTTCCGGCGGGACTTCTTGATGGGCGGCCTCATAGTCCGCGATCCGATCGGGACGGATGCGGGTGTGCAGGGCGACTTTCATCGAGCGCTCCCTCCAGCTGTCGGCCGGCGCTGCCCACCCTACGGCCTTGTGGCCGCCGAGGGAAAGATAGATAGGCAAACTTACTAACAACTATTAAGCTGCCTGCAAACGAAGGAGGCACCATGTTCCGGCGCATCCTGCTCGCGGCGGCCTGCATCGTGGCGGCCACGACCGCGGCACTGTCCAGCTCACCTGCCCAGGCTGCAACGACGCAGCAGACGTTCATCACGTTCTACGGCTGGTACGACAACACGCCGCCCGGCGGCGACATCGCGTACCCGCAGATCCACAGCACCGCGGGCGGCAAGGGCACCTACGCCGACCCGATCACCTTCGCCAGCGCGACCGCCGA
>JABFYB010000224.1 GCA_013361475.1 Hamadaea sp. | reverse complement strand
GCTCGGATCTCGCTGGCGGTCATCCCGGCGACGCGCTGGGCGTACACCCCGGTGTAGTCGTCCAGCGTCGTTCCGCTGCTGTCACCCCAGCCGCTCATGCCAGCCTCGCCTCCTTGCGCCCCTGGCGAGGCGCGCATACAAGTTTCGATAGTAACGGCGCGTGGGCGCCGCGGTCCCGGCCAGTTCCCGGAAGGTGGCTCTTCGTCCCGGTAGATGGACGCGAACGGCGGATCGTGCCCGGATCTCCTCGCGTTTGGTCGTTACAGCGCGTATTTTCGAGAGGTCGGCATTTTCCAGCATCACTACCCAGAGCGGGCACGCCATGTCGCGACGCGTGGTCAATCTGACCCTGGACACCCTGGAAGACCTGCCCCGCAGTTGCCGGGGCTGCGTCTATTGGGAGCTGGATCCGGTCTCGGCCGAGCGCGCGTGCGCCAACGGCGATCCGGGGCTGGAGAAGGAGGCCTGGGTCTCCCAGACGCTGCTGGAGTGGGGATCCTGCGGCAAGATCGTCTACGTCGACGGCATGCCGGCCGGGTTCGTCATGTACGCGCCACCGGCGTACGTGCCGCGTAGTCACGCCTTCCCGACCTCACCGGTCTCCCCCGACGCCGCCCTCTTCATGACGGCCAACGTCGTCGCGCCGTTCGCCGGTGGCGGCTTGGGCCGCATGCTCGTCCAGGCCATGGCCCGCGACCTGATGAAGCGCGGCATCAAGGCGATCGAGGCGTTCGGCGACGCCAAGTTCGGCGAACTCGACTCCGAGCTCGGCCCGGTGGGCTGCGTGACCCCGGCCGACTTCTTCACCGCGGTCGGCTTCAAGACCGTCCGCCCGCACCCGCGCTTCCCCCGCCTGCGCATGGAGTTGAGAACAGCGCTCTCGTGGAAGTCCGACGTCGAGTACGCCCTCGAGAAGCTCCTGGGCTCGATGAGTCCTGAGGGCCTGCTGCGCCCGGTACGCCCGGCGACCCGATCGCTATCGGGCCAGCTCGGCTCGTAGGGCGCTCACGTCGATCGAGCCGGTCAGCACGTCGGCGTCGACCGGGTAGTACATCCGCTGCACCGCCGCGACGATGGCCTCCACGACCCGGTCCCGGAACCGGGGATCCGTCAGCCGCTCGCGGTCCGACGGCGAGGTCAGGTAGCCGATGTCCACGCGTACGGCGGGCATCCGGGTGAGTTTGAGGACGTCCCAGCTCTTGGCGTGCACCTGGCAGTTGCGCAGGCCGGTCCGGGCGACGATCTCGCGGAGGACCAAGCCGGCCAGCCGCTCCCCCATCGTCGAGGTGACGCCGTTGTCGGTGCCGTAGTGGAACGCGGCGACTCCGTCGGCCGCCGGATTCTTGTGCCCGTCGATGTGGATGGAGATCAGCAGGTCGGCGCCGAGGTCGTTGGCGAGTTGCGCCCGCTGCAGACTGGAGACCTCCGCCGGTGGGTTGGGCCCCCGGGTCAGGTGGACTCGCATGCCGCAGGCGGCCAACCGGCCCTCCAACCGGGCCGCCAGGTCGTACGCGAGATCGGCCTCGGACCAGCGCAGCGGACCGTCCGGGACGGTGACGCCGGGATCGTCGGCGCTGCCGTGCCCGGGATCGATGACGATCTGCCGCCCGACCAGCACCGGCCCGTACGCCCGGAAGACCTGCTCCTCCCGGAGACGCAGTGGGGCGCCCCCGGTCACCTTCCGGCCGAGCCGGCGCAGCGCGTGCAGCGTCTGCGGGCCACAGGCGCCGTCCGGGGTGAGGCCGACCTCCCGCTGGAACTGCGCCACCGCCCGCGCCGTACGCGGCCCGTAGACCCCGTCGGCCCGGCCGACGTCGTAGCCCATCTCCAGCAGGCGTTCCTGCAGTTGGCGTACGTCGTCGCCGGTCAGCGCGTCGGGCACGGCGTGGTAGAGCGTCCGGGCGCCCAGGTGCCACTGCGCGGCCAGCAACGCCCGCCACGTCTCGTCACCCACTTCGCCGTCGACCGACAGTCCCCGGCTCTGCTGGAAGGCGCGTACGCCCCGCTCCACGTCGTCCGTGAAGGAGGCGGCATCGTCCTCGGGCTTCTCGTCGGCCAAGCTCATGCCCGCGAGGATGCCGCGGATCTCGAGCACCGCCGCACCCCGGTCGCCTCGCCGGATCGGACGCACAGACCACCTCCTGCCGAAACCTTCCCCGGACCATCCCCCCACCGCGGCCGCCCTAACCAGAGGCGACGTGTCCGGCTTGCCGGATGTGCGAGGAGAAGGCCCCCGGGAGCGTACCGTGCGCATCGCCGAAATCGTCACACGAAACGGCTTCGGCCCCGTCAGCGAGCGCCGACGGGGCCGAGGAACGACCGCGATGCGGGGATTACAGGGCGGACTCGATGAGCCGGACCAGCTCGCCCTTGGGCTTGGCGCCGGCCACCGACTGCACCGGCTGGCCACCCTTGAAGATGGTCAGCGTCGGAACCGACATGACCCGGTACGCCCGCGTCGTCTCCGGGTTCTCGTCGATGTTGACCTTCACGATGCGTACCCGGTCGCCCATCTCGTTGGCGATCTCCTCCAGCACCGGCGACACCTTGCGGCACGGCTGGCACCATTCGGCCCAGAAGTCCACCAGAACCGGCGTGTCGGACTGGAGCACGTCGCTGACGAAGGTGTCGTCGGTGACGACCTTGGCACCCATGGGGGTCTCCTTTGCGGTTGCTGCTGATCAGTGGTGGTGGGCCAGCCAGCGCTCGGCGTCGAGCGCGGCGGCGCAGCCGGAGCCGGCCGCGGTGATGGCCTGGCGGTAGGTGTGGTCTACCAGGTCGCCGGCGGCGAAGACGCCGGGCAGGTTCGTGTAGGTCGAGCGGCCCTGGGTCACGACGTAGCCGTCGTCGTCCAAGTCCACCTGGCCCCGGAACAGCTCGCTGCGGGGGTCGTGGCCGATCGCCACGAAGACGCCGGTCACGTCGAGCTTGCGCTGCTCACCGGTGACGGTGTCGTGCAGCGTGATGCCGGTGACCTTGCCGTCGGAGCCGAAGATCTCGTCGATCGCGGAGTTCCAGGCGACCTTGATCTTCGGGTTCGCCAGCGCCCGCTCCGCCATGATCTTGCTGGCGCGGAACTCGTCGCGACGGTGGACGATCGTCACGGTCTCGGCGAACTTGGTCAGGAAGGTCGCCTCCTCCATCGCGGAGTCGCCGCCGCCCACGACCACGATGTGGTGGCCGCGGAAGAAGAAGCCGTCGCAGGTCGCGCAGGACGAGACACCGTGGCCGAGGAACTCCTGCTCCCCCGGTACGCCCAGCGGGCGCCAGGCCGACCCGGTGCTGAGGATGACGGCGCGTCCGGCGTACTCGGCCTCGCCGACCCAGACCTTCTTCACGTCACCGGTCAGGTCGACACGGGTGGCGTTGTCGGTCAGGAATTCGGCGCCGAACCGCTCGGCCTGCTTCCGCATCTGGTCCATCAGCTCGGGACCCATGATCGCGTCCGGGAACCCGGGGAAGTTCTCCACCTCGGTGGTGGTCATGAGCGCGCCGCCGGATTCGAAACCCTCGATCACGAGCGGATTCAGGTTCGCCCGGGCCGCGTAGATCGCCGCCGTGTACCCGGCGGGACCGGATCCGATGATGATCAAGTTCCTGACGTCGCTCACAGTTGCTCCTCGGGCATCTGCCATGGGGACGGACCGCGTCACCGACCCTAGAAACGTCATCGTACGGATGTGGAATTCCCGGGCCGCGCAGGCGTGCGCGAGGTCACGCGACGCGCTTGCTCACCACGAGGTCGGCGTCGTTGCCAGTGCCGCAGTCCGGCCCCGCCACCGCCACCCAACGGGCGTCGTCGGCCGTCCGGGTCACCACGATCAGCGCGGCCGACCCGGCGTATCGGGCGTAGTCGACGCCCACCACGTCGCCCGGCAAGCCGGTCCCGCGAAGCAGGGTCAGACAGCGGCTCAAGGTCCCCTCGTCGAGGAGCCGGGACAGCTGGTCCGGCACCGGCGACGCGAACGAGGAGAAGGGAGCCGGCGCGCTCGACGCCTTCTCCTGGTCGCCGCCGCTCGCGGCGGATCGGCTGGACAGCGTGTTCGCGTTGCCGAAGTCCGTGGCTAGTACGAGGGTGGTCGCGGAGTAGTCGCGTCCGGTGGCGAACCGCGCGGTGGCGATCGTCGCGGAATTCGGGGCGGAAGCGACCTCGTTGCCCCCGCCACTGTCGGTGGCCGAGTCGGTCAACGGACGCAGCGCGGAGATGCCGAGGCCGAGCGCCGCCAGGATCACGATGCCGACCAGGACCGGCGCCCAGCGGCGACGCCGCGAACCGGCGCGCCCGCCCGGGCGGTTGTCCGCCGCCCGGTTGTCGGCGGGCCGGTTGTCGATCGGGCGGGTCGGGGCGGTCGGGTCGGGTGCGCCGATCGGCGGCTCGGCCAGCAGAGCGGCCTCCAACCGGCCCCAGACGTCGTCCGGCATCGTCTCCGGCTCAGCGGCGAGCCCACGCAGCCGCCCCTGAACGTCGTCCGTGGCCGCGATCAGTTCTGCGTGCGCGGCGGCCCAGGTGATGTCGGTCCGGATCCGCTCGCTGACCTGGTCGGCCTCCGGGGTGCCGTCGAGGGCGCCGCCGACGTAATCGGCGAGCAGATCCAGGTCGGGCTGGTTGATGGGGCTCATGCCGACCGACCTCCCGCCTGATCTAGCCCTGCCCGTGATATGCCTGAGACGTCGTCGTGACCTGCCGGGTTCCCACCGTTGCGTAGGTCACTCAGCATCGTCGCGAGCCTGGCTCGCCCGCGTGAGCAGCGACTCTTCACGGTACCTTCGGCCACTCCCAAGATCGTGGCGACTTCGGCGACCGGATAGCCCTGGACGTCGACGAGGATCAGGGCGGCCCGCTGCTCTTCCGGAAGCTGGGCCAGCGCTTGGCGTACGACCAGGTGGGTGTCGTGGTCGATGACGGGCGAGGCGGGTTCGGGACGGCGACGGCCCTCGTCCTCCGCCGACTCCCCGGGCAACGGAACGGTCGGCCGGGCCTGCCGGCGGCGTACGCGGTCGAGGCAGGAGTTCACGACGATGCGGTGCAGCCAGGTGGTCACCGCCGCCTCGCCGCGATAGCCCCCGGCCGACCGGTACGCCTTGAGCAGCGCGTCCTGGAGCGCGTCCGCCGCTTCCTCCCGGTCGTGCAGCGTACGCACGGCGACGGCCCACAGCCGGTCCCGATGCCGCCGGACGAGTTCGGCGAAGGCCTCCCGATCTCCGGCGACGTGTGCGGCCAGCAGATCCTCGTCCGACAGCGGCAGCATCACTTCACCCGGACCGTGATCTCCTGAACGCCGATCTGGTACCGGTTCGAGCCGTCCTCGGGGTCGCGCGGGATGCCGCTGATCCAGAGCACGAGGTAGCGGACCTGGGCGGCGTCCTCGGTGCTGAACACCATGTTGGTCCCGTTGAACTCCTCGAGCGCGCCGCCGATCTGCGTGAAGGAGGTCAGTGCGCCCTGGTCGGGCACCGTGTTGCCGCCGAGCAGCTTCACCGAGGCGCCGTTGTCGGACAGCACGACGGTGACGTCGGCGACCGCTTTGGCCGCGCCGAGGTCGATGACCAGGCCCATGCCGGGCTTGATCCCGCCGGGACCGAAGTTCTGGTTGTAGTGGTCGGTCTTCCAGCCGGTGCTCTTCTTGCCGTCGACCGCGCTGGCGAGCCCGTCGGTCTCGTCCTTGCCGCCGTAGGGGTCGAACAGGCCGACCTGCGATCCCGAGAGGGTGTAGACCACCGGGTCCACCACCGGCGTCGCGGCGCTGGACGGACCGGCGCTCGCCGTCGGCCCGCTGCCGCCCTGCCCGTCCTTGCTGGTCAGGGCCTTGGCACTGAGCGTGAGGCCGACGATGGCCAGGACGACCGCCGCGGCGACGCCGTACATGAGCCGGCGGGGCGCCTGCCGGGTCGGCTCGGGCAGCGAGTCGCTGAACCGGAGCGTTCCGTAGCTGCGTTCCTCGGGGCCGACGTCGAGACGGCCGAGCTCGGCGGCCAGCACGTCGGCGCTCGGCAGCGTCACCTTCGGATCGAGCAGGTCGTAGACGAGGTCGTCGATGTGCGTCGGGATGCCCGCTCGCACCTGACGGGGAGCGGCCAGTACGCCGTATTCGTCGCGGACGGCGTCGGGCAGGGCGGTCGGCCCGGCCTCCTGCTGCGGCCACTGCTCGGTGAGCGCGTAGTAAAGCAGTCCACCGATGGCCCGGACGTCGCCGTCGTTGGTGGCCGACCCGGCACGGGCGTCGGTCAGCACCACGCGGCCGTCGTCGGCCATGAGCACGGTGCCCGGGTGGATGTTGCCGTGCGCCATGCCACTGGCGTGCAACGCCGCCGTCGCGTCGGCGACCGAGTGACTGATGTTGATCGCCCGGTCGGGGTCGAGTGCGCCGTCGGACTCCACCATCTGCCGCAGCGACTGGCCCTCGATCCACTCGCGGACGACGTATGCCCGATCGACCTCGTCGATCGCGTCGTAGACGCCGATGAGGTTCGGGTGCACGACCCGGCTGGCGGTCACCGCGGCGGCCAGCATCTCCTGGGCGGCGTCGCCGCCCGGTGCGCGCAGCACGACGGCGATCGGGCGCAGCAGCATGATGTCCACACCGCGCCAGACCTGCCGGCCCGCGGCGTCGTCGTTGATGTGCTCCTCGAGGCGGTAGCGCTCGGCCAGGACCTCGCCCACGGCGGCCGCCCGCACGGCGGCGGGCGGACTGTCCGAGTCGGCGTCCGCGTCGGCGGCGTCCTGATCGAACTCCTCGCGGCTCGCGTGGCCGCTCCCCGGCGTGGCTTCCGCAGGCGGCTGGTCTGCTGGGCGGCGTTCCCGCTCCGCCACCGGCTGACCTTCGTCGACCTGGGTCACCCCGTCCTCCCTCGGTGCTGGGCCATCTGCGGACTGGCGGTCTCGCTCATCTCGTAGCCTAAGCGCTCTCGGCGCACACTGGGTGCGACCTTACCGCTCTGAAACAAACTCGCGACACCTTGCCATCCTCCGGCGGGTGGATCATGCCGAAGATGTCGTATTTGGACCTGTAAAGCCCCTAGATCCGGAAAACTGGGATGAAGCCGGGTAGAAGGGGGCAGCATGAGCGCTGAACAGCTGGCGGCAGTCACATCCGGGTACGCCTTCGACGGGCCGGCGCTGGATCTCGGCGCCCTCGTCGTGGACGGCTCCGCGGTCGACCCGTCTGCCCCGATCCGCGTACCGCTGGCCATGCTGAACCGGCACGGGCTGGTCGCCGGGGCGACCGGCACCGGAAAGACCAAAACGCTGCAGGTGATGGCCGAGCAGTTGAGTGCGGCGGGCGTACCGGTGTTTCTGGCCGACATCAAGGGCGACGTGAGTGGCATGGCCGTCGCCGGCGAGGCCAACGACAAGATCACCGCTCGCATGCGGGAGATGGGCCAGGAGTGGACGCCGACGGCGTACCCGGCCGAGTTCTTCACCCTCGGCGGGCGGGGTACTGGAACGCCCATTCGAGCGACGGTGACGAGCTTCGGGCCGATCCTGCTCAGCAAGGTCCTCGGCCTGACCGACGTCCAGTCGTCCTCACTCAACCTGGTCTTCCATTACGCCGACAAGAAGGGCCTGCCGCTGCTGGATCTGAAGGACCTGCGATCCGTGATCCAGTTCCTCGGCTCCGACGAGGGCGCCGAGGAGCTGAAGAGCCTGGGCGGCCTGGCCAAGCAGACGGCGGGCGTGTTGCTGCGCGAGCTGATCGCCTTCTCCGACGCGGGCGCGGAGGACTTCTTCGGCGAACCCGAGTTCGCCACCTCGGACCTGCTCCGGACCACACCGGACGGCAAGGGTGTGGTGTCCGTCCTCGAACTGCCCGGCGTCGTCCAGCAGCCGGCGTTGTTCTCCTCCTTCTTGATGTGGCTGCTCGCGGACCTGTTCCAGGACCTGCCCGAGGTCGGCGACCCGGACAAGCCCAAGCTCTGCTTCTTCTTCGACGAGGCGCACCTGCTCTTCAAGGACGCGTCCAAGGCCTTCCTCGAGTCGATCACCCAAACGGTCCGGCTCATCCGGTCGAAGGGCGTCGGCGTCTTCTTCGTGACCCAGACTCCGAAGGACGTGCACCCGGACGTCCTGGCCCAGCTCGGCAACCGGATCCAGCACGCGCTGCGGGCGTACACACCGGACGACGCGAAGGCGCTGAAGGCGACCGCCTCGACCTTCCCGAAATCCGCGTACGACCTCGAAGAGGTGCTCACTCAACTGGGCACCGGCGAAGCGATCGTCACCGTGCTCGGCGAGAAGGGCGCACCGACGCCGGTCGCGTGGACCCGGCTGCGGGCGCCCCAGTCGCTGATGGCCGAAGCCCCGGCCGCCCTGCTGGAGGAGAACACGAAGAACTCCCCGCTCTACTCGAAGTACGCCCAGGCGGTGGACCGGGAATCGGCGTACGAGATGCTGCTGGCGCGGCTGAATCCACAGGTCACCACGCCTGAGCAAGGCAGTTATCCACAGGGTGGTCCACAGGCTCCGGCACCGAAGCCGACCAAGGCGGCGAAGCAGGATCCAGGCATGGTCGAGCAGGTGCTGAAGTCCCGGACGACGCAGAACCTGATCAAGAGCGCGGCTGCGGCCGCGGGCGCGGCGATCGTCCGCTCCATCTTCGGGACGGCTCGCCGAGCCAAGAAGTGAGCAGTGCTCTTGACGACTAGCGGCGGATCAGCTTTCGGCGTACCCGCTGAAGGAGGTCGAAGACCTCGTCGATCTCGCGGATCCGCAGCGCCTTCGCGGCCGCCAGGTAGGTCACCACGATCAGTGCGCCGCCCAGGATGAGCTGGACCCACGCGCTGTCGATGCCCGCGGCCCGCAGGCCGAGGGTCGAGCCGTAGCCGACGAGCCCGGCCGCCACCATGGCCGCCGCCACGCGGGCGAGAACCATCGCGGTGCCGCCGAGGCCGAGCGGGCCGATGCGCTTGCGCAGCTGCCAGGCGCTGAGGCCGATCGCGAGCACGTAGGAGATGCCGTTGCCGAGCATCACGCCACCGGCGGCGAGCGCGCCGAACAGCGCGACCTGCACGACGATGCGGAGCAGCACCACCGGGATGTTGAGGATCGCCGGGGTCTTGGTGTCGGGCAGCGCGTAGAACGCGAACGTGAACAGCTGGCTGAGGGAGAACGGGATCAGCGAGATGCCGGCCATGACCAGCACCGCCGCGCCGTCGTTCGCGTTCTGCGCGGTGAAGGCGCCCCGGACGAACAGGGCGGTCATCGTGGGACCGGCCAGGAACACGAAGACGACGACGATCGGCGCGAGGACGGCGGAGGTCGTGCGGACCCCCTTGGCCAGGTCGTCCACGATGTCGCCGAAGCGTCCGGCCGCCGACGCCGCCGACATGCGGGGCATGAGCGCGGTGACGATCGAGACGGCGACGATCCCGTGCGCCATCATCATCAGCAGGAAGACGTTGTTGTAGATCAGCAGGCTGTTGCCGCTGAGCAGTCGGAGCAGCACGAGCACGCCGACCTGGCTGACCGCGACGTAGCAGAACATCCAGCCGCCGAGATGGCCCAGGTGCCGCAGCCCCAGCGCCCGGAAGTCGAACCGCGCGCGCCAGCGGAACCCGGCCCGCCGCAGCGCCGGAAACAGGCCCGCCGTCTGGACCATGATGCCCAGCAGGGTGCCACCGCCGAGCAGGACCACCATGCCGGGGCTGACGTCGCCCGCCTTCCGCGCCACCGCGCCGAAGAACACGATGAACAGCGCGCACGTCGTGATCACGACGACGTTGTTCAGGATCGGCGTCCACATCGGCGGGCCGAAGCTCCCGCGCGTGTTCAAGTACGCCGCCAGGATCGCGGACACGCCGAAGAAGAAGATCGCGGGAAGGGTGAAGTAGGACAGCGCGGTCACGAGATCGCGGTAGTCCTGCCCGGTCTCGGCCTTCGTGAAGACGAGGGTGAGGATCGGCGCGCACAACGTGGCGATGACGGCCGCGCCACCGAGCACGAGGGCGGCCAGCGTGAGCAGCCGCTGGGCGTACGCCTCTCCCCCGTCGGGATCACGATCACGGGCCCGCACGAGCACCGGGACGACGACGCTGGACAGCACGCCGCCGATGAGGAACTCGTACACCATGCCCGGGAAGAACTGGGCGGCCGTGTACGCGTCGCCGAGGCCCAGCGCAGCCCCGCCGAGAGCCGCCGCGATCATCGCCGTACGCAGAAAGCCCGTGCCCCGGCTGACCAGCGACCCGATCGCCATCAGGGCGGAGTTGCCGGCTGCGGTGTTGCCCTCGGCCGGCTTCGCGCCCTCCGGCCGGCTTTCCGTCGGCCGGACCTCCGCCGGTTGGGCACCCGTCGGCCGTGTGCCCGTCGGCTGGTGGTCCGTCGGCCGCGTGTCTGTCGGCCGGTGGTCTGTCGGCGGCGTGGCGGGAGGGTAGGGCTGCGTCGGCCGGACCTGCGGGACGATCATCGTCCGCTCGGCGGCGGCCTCCGTCTCCCCCGCCGGAGACGGATCATTGATCCGGGGCATCAACACGGTCGAATCCGGGTCGATCCGGGGAAACGACCCGGTCTCGTCCCAGGGGAACCAGTCGTGCTCGGGATCTCTGCTCACCGCGCCACCCTAACGGCTCCAGTTGTGCTGCGCTTCCGCGCCGCTCCTGGCCGGTGC
>JABFYB010000084.1 GCA_013361475.1 Hamadaea sp. | reverse complement strand
CTCGCTGCTGATCGCCGGGATGACCGACGAGGCCGCCGGGGCGCGGCTGGGGCTGAGCCGCCGCACGGTGGTACGCCGCGTGCAGCACCTGATGGCGGTGGCCGGCGCGCAATCTCGCCTCCAACTCGGCTGGCGGGCCCGCGAACTCGGCTGGCTCTCGTGACGCCGGGAGCCTGTCAGAGGAGGCCTTGGCGAGCGGCGGCGAGCCCAGCCTGGAACCGCGTACGCGCACCCAGGCGCTCCATCAGCTCGCTGGTCCGCCGATGCACCGTACGCACACTGACGCCGAGCTGCCGTGCGACGGCTTCGTCCTTCAACCCGGCCGCCAGGAGGGTCACCAGGTCCGAGTCGGGCGCCGCGGGGTCGGCTTCGAAGACGGGCACGGCGACGTTCCAGAGCAGGTCGAACAGCCGGATCAGCGCATCGAGCAAAGTGGACGCGTACACCACGAGGGCGCTGTCGACCATCGCGTCCCGGTCGGCGGTGAACGGCAGGATCGCGGCGGACCGGTCGGAGATGGCGAGCTTCAGCGGCACGTCGTCGCAGACGCGCGCCTCCTCACCGGCGTCGACCGCCGCCCGGATCAACCGCAGTGCTCCGGGCAGTTCCAGGGCCTCCGGCGCGTAGATGCCGCGCAGGCGTACGCCCCGGCTCAGCAGGTCGTTCTCGCCCGGGTTCGGCTCGCTCGGATTCTGGGCGTACGGGGGCCGGTCCAGCACCAGCAGCTCGTGCCGGGTGGACTGCTGCAACTGCTGGAATCGCGTCGCCACCGCCTCGCGGCCGAAGACGATCTCCAGCTCCTCCTCGGGCCGATGCCGCCGATCCGCGGGCAGGTCGGCGAGCAGCAGCTGCGCGGCCTGCCTCGTCGCCGCCAACTCCTGCTGACGTCGTGCGATCAGCGCCTCCACCGCCGTGTCCGGCCGCGCCGCCACGTATCGGGTGGGCCGCCCGGCCAGCCGGCTCACCAGGCCGCACTCCGCGAGGCGGTGCAACGACTGCCGGACCGCCCGCGCGCCGCGCCCGGCTCGCTCGGTCAGCTCGGCGGGCGTGAGTCCGCGTTCCCGCAACAGCATCCGATAGAGCGCCTCGTCCTCGGCGGGAACCCCCAGGGCCTCGAGCATCGCGTACCTCCCACGGTGGCCTGTTGCCGACACGGCAGGATCCTGCCACCGGTTCGCCTTTACGCGCCAGGCCCGGACCGGATATCAAGATCCAGTGGTACGCAGAAAGAACGCAATCCTCACGGGCGCCGTCGGCGCCCTCATCCTGATGAGCACCGTCGTCGGCGGCGCTCCGGCGCAGGCCGCGCCCACCTGGACCGTCCCGGCGTGCGGGCAGGTGACCGGTGGCTCCGGCGCCCTGACCTTCACGTGGAGTGACGGCCACTATCTGACCCGGACGGCGACCGAGTTGCGGCCGGTCACCGTGGTCTCCGACATCGAGGCGCTCGCCGCGCCGAACACCCTGCTGGCAGTGGACGACTTCGGCAAGCTTTCGCAGAGCCGGGACGCGGGCTGCAGCTGGACCCCGATCGCCACGCTGGCCGGTCAGCCCCCGTACGCCATCACCGCGGCGGGCGGGGCGAGCGCGTACGTGTGGTCGCGGGCGAACGACGAGCTGCTCTACCGCGTCGACGGAACCAAGGTGACCGAGCTGCCGCGGATTCCGTCGGCCGACGTCGGCAACCTGCTCGCCCTCGCCGTCGACGGCAAGCACCTGCGGGCGGTCACCTCCACCGGGGTCGTGCTGGACTCGGTGGACGGCGGGCTGTCCTTCCAGCGCCGAGGCGTGACTCCGCAGCCGGTGCTCGGCTGGTGGATCTGGGGCTACGAGGGCTCGATCGGCCGGAACCTCGACCACATCGTGCTCGGCACCAGCAGCGACGGCGTGTACACCACCTTCGACGGCGGGCTCACCTGGACTTCATCCAGGCTGTCGGCCGAGCCGAACCACCGGATCAACATCTTCAGCGTCGCGGTCTCCCCCGCCGACGAGAACGTGGTCTGGGCCGAAGGGCTCGACACCACCGAGCTGGACGCGGGCAACACTCGCGCGCAGGGCCGGCACCTGTGGCGGTCGACCGACGGCGGCCGGACATTCACCGTCGCGGTGGACCACGACCCGGCCACGGTGACCCTCACGAACGGCGTGCCGCTCGCACCCCATCCGACGGACCCGGACGTCGTGTACTTCGAGTACGGCACCTGGTTCGCCAACTACGGCACCGACCTGTACGCGTACGACGCGGGCACCGGGCGCCTGTCGACCGGGCACAGCGGCCAGGACGGCATCAACGCCATCACCTTCAACCCCGCGTTCCCCCAGGTCCTCTACCTGGGCCTGACCGAGGTCCGCTGACTTCCGCCATAGCTGCAGCGGCCCTCCTCCCGGCCCGGCCGAGCGCTCCACACCGGACGCTCGGCCGGGCCTTGCGCTCAAGCCGGCGGCGTACCGGTCGAGCGGAAATCGGCCACGTGGTCGGC
>JABFYB010000587.1 GCA_013361475.1 Hamadaea sp. | reverse complement strand
ATCACCGAAGTACGCCTCGACGCCACCGTCTACTACACCGACGCCGAGAAGTACGCCCGCGAATACCTCGACGCCTTCGTCAACCACAACAAACCCCGCATGATCGCCCTGTCCTCCCAGAGCGTCGTGGACTCCGTCGTCGCCGACGCCCCACCCGCCGGCTACACCCTCACCCTCACCGGCGAACCCCACTGGGTCTACAGCGCCCAATTCACCACGACCGGCGAGTACTGGATCGTCACCATCCGCAACCCGCTCGGCAAAGCCCACGCCGTCACCGCCTTCGGCAACGCCGGCTGACCAGCCCACCACAGACCCGCCGCCCGCGCGTACCCCCGTCGCGCGGGCGGCGTCACAGCTGCTTGTAGAAGAACGTCGTCGGCCGCAGCACACCCCACGGATCCGCCGAATGCCCCGGCATCACACCGAGCTCCACCCACCCCGCCGACCGATACAACCCCTCCGCCGGACTAGCCGTCTCCGTGTCCAGCACCAGCAACGACACCCCAAGCCCCGCAGCCGCCGCCTCCACCGCGCCCAGCAACGCCCGGCCGATCCCACGACCCCGAGCCCGCGACGCCACCATGAACTTCGCGACCTCGGCCCGATGCCGCCCGTTCGGATACTCCAGCTCCAGCCTCAGCTGCACCGTCCCCACAACCCCGGACGCGCCCCGCGCGACCCACAGCGCCGTACGCCCAGCCGCCACCGACGGCTCCACACCCGACCACCACGTACGCGCCTCCACCAGCCCGAACGGCAGCAGAAACCCCATCGACGCGCCACCGGCCACCGCGTCCACCAGCAGCTCCGCCAACCCGTCCACGACGACGCCGAACTCGTCCGCCCCGACCCGCACAACGTCCACGACCGGCATGCTAACCAAGATCAGCAGCGGGGGAGAGGCACCCGACGGCCGGCACTACATGCGCCGCGGCACGCGGCTCAGCTCGACGGCGACGCGGCCGATTATCGCCACCCGTTAGTTGATCATGTTGGTGCGGGCTGACAGGAGCGATTCCGGTCCGCGTACGCGTGAAAACCCGGCTCACATGTTTTCGGCCTGACCGGCTACCAATTATTGGATTACCGATATTCCTAATTCAGATATCCAGAAATCCGGTTCGAACATGGAAACCCGCTCGGATTTAGGCCGCCCATAATGACCGTTATGGGCGCGCAGGAGAAACGGTGAACCGACCGGACCGACGGGGGCGGGAACCAATAATTCGACTCCAAGATCACGATCCCGGGACTGGCAGATGCCCGACGCCCGGACGGCGGCGTACGCATCCGTCCCCGCCGAGAGCTCGCTCCTCCACCGGTGATCTATCGCAGTGCCTCGCAGTCGGCCGCCGAACCAGACGAGATCCGAGTGACCGGGCCCGACCAGGCCGCCGACCACACAAGTTGATCTCCGATATGCCCTCTGACCTGCGAAAACGTCCTCAGATCGCCGTAGAGCGCCGAAATGCCCCTGGTGAGGGGTAAGCCTAGGGTCAAACACGCCCAAAAGGGCCGCCAGGGACTGTCGGACGCTCCCGCTAGGGTCTGCGCATGATCCAGATCGCGGTCGTTCTTCTCGTCGACCCGGCCGGCCGGGTTCTGCTGCAACTCCGGGCGCCGGACAAGGCGGCGTTCCCGGACCTGTGGGCGTTGCCCGGGGGTGTCATCGAGCCCGGCGAGTCGCCGGAGGAAGCGGCGCGCCGCGAGTTGTTCGAGGAGACGGGTCTGCGGCCGGTGGGGCCGTTCGAGTTCTTCGCGTATGACGTCTTGCCGGGGCGGGATGTCGAGCGGTTCGTGTTTCTGGCCGAGACGTCGGCGTCGGCGGATGATTTGGTGCTCGGTGAGGGTTTGGCGTTGGAGTTCGCCGGGCCGGAGTCCATCTGGGACGGTCGGCCCCTCGTGCACCTCGACGTGGATGTCCTAGGAAGGTTCCTGGCTGGTCGGCAGCCCCGCGCACACGACGCCCCGCAGGATGCGCTGCTGGTGGTTCCACAGTGGCAGGGTTCGTCGCGGCGGGATGCGCGCCGGTTGGCTGCCGGTGCCGGGTTGATCGCCGGGCGGTTCCCTGCGTTGGAACATACGTTCGTCGAGGTGCCGGACGGCGTACCAGTCTGGTCTGCTGTGGAGCAGGTGGCCGCGCGGGTGTCGAAGGCGGTCGCGGAGCTGGCGGGGCGGTTCGTGGTGACGGTGGGCGGGGACTGTTCGGTGGACCTCTCCCCTGTCTCGGCGGCGTCGGCGCGGTTCGACGATCTGGTGGTGGTGTGGTTCGACGCGCACGCGGATCTGAACACGCCGGAGTCGTCGCCGTCGGGGGCGTTCCACGGGATGGTGTTGCGGACGTTGCTGGGTGAGGGTCCGGCGGGGTTGGTGCCGGAGCGTCCGTTGCGGCCGGATCAGGTGGTGCTGGTGGGTGCGCGGGAGCTGGATCCGGGTGAGGTGGAGTTCGTCGAGCGGGCGGGGATCGCGATCGTGCCGCCGGAGGACGTGGTGTCGGTGGTGGGTTCGCGGCGGGTCTATGTCCATGTCGATCTGGATGTGCTGGATCCGTCGGTGTTCGGGTCGGTGGGTTTCCCGGCGGCGGGTGGGTTGTCGGCGGCTCGGTTGACGGGCGCGCTGCGTGGTCTGGTGTCGGAGGGTGATGTGGTGGGTGCGGGGGTCGCGGAGTTCATGCCGGTCTCCCCCGCTGATCCGGCGGCGGTGGTCGCGTGGTCCGTCGTGGACGAGCTGGTGGGGGCGGCGCGGTTCCGTTCGTCCGGTTAGCTGGTACGCCGGGAGGTGCGGTGGAGTCTGGTCTGCTGGGTCCCCCCGCCCGAGGAGGAGTTGCCGTTCGCGTGGGAGGCGCTGGTGGCGGTGATGGGTCAGCTGGCTGATCCGGATCCGGAGTGATGGCTGCCTGGCTTCCGGTGTGGGCGTTTATCCGGTGACGGCGTCGAGGACCATGCGGCGGATGGTGTCCATGGGGTCGTCGTCGCCGTAGGACAGTGCGTTCTTGGTGGCGGCGAGGGCGATGCCGTGGGCGGGCGCCATGGCGGCGATGCTGCCGCCGCTGCCGTCGTAGCCGATCCAGGTGTCGTCGATGACGCCGAAGCCGAGGGTGAAGGCGGTGGGTCCGCCGAAGGTCCAGTCGGGTCCGGTGACGGCGGTGGTGGTGGCGGTCTTGAGCCGGTCGGGTGAGATGAGTTCGCCGGTGAGCAGGGCGCTGTAGAGGCGGGCGGCGGCTCGGGCGGTGACGGTGCCGACGGCGGGTATGTCGGCGCGCTGGATGGTGGGTTGGTTGCCGAGGGTGGCGTCGGGGCGTACGCCGGGTGGCGCGGCGGCGCCGACGTTGGGTGCGTGGGTGGCGAGTTGGGTGAAGGCTGCGGTCCAGCCGTGGTCTTCGAGGACGGCGAGGCGGGGCAGGTCGCTGTCGGGTACGCCGAAGCGTAGTTCGCCGGGTACGCCGAGGGGTGTGGCGATGTCGGTGTCGAGGATGTCGCTGAGGGTGCGGCCCGTGGCGCGGCGGACGGTTTCGCCGGCGAGGTAGCCGTAGGTCCAGGCGTGGTAGCCGTGGCGGGTGCCGGGTTCCCAGATTGGCTGGGCGTCGGCGAGCAGGTCGCACATGTGGTTCCAGTCGGCGAGGTGTTCGGCGGTGGTGTCGGCGGGGACAGTGGGTAGTCCGGCGCTGTGGGTCAGCACGTGGCGGAGGGTGATGGTGTCTTTGCCGTGCTGGGCGAATTCGGGCCAGACGTCGGCGAGGCGGAGGTCGTCGTCGAGGTGGCCGCGGTCGGCGAGGAGGTGGATGGCGGCGCCGGTGAGGCCTTTGCCGATGGAGAAGGCGAAGAAGGGGGTGTCGGGGGTGACTGCTCTCCCCTGGTGGTCGGCGTGGCCGGCGACGGCGTCGGTGAGGAGGTTTCCGTGGTGGTAGGCGGTGACTTGGAGGCCGGTTTCGCGGCCGGTGGTGATGAGGTGGTCGAGGTAGGTCTGGATCTGGTGGTGCAGGCTCATGACGTCTCCCTAGTTGCTCTAGGTTTAAACCTAACACCTCTAGGCACACGGTGCCATGATATAACAGTGCTGTTAAATCGTGGAGGGGGTGCGCATGGGGATGCTCGACGTCGGCGACGGCAACCGGCTCCACTGGGAGGTGCTCGGCAATCCCGAGGGCAAACCGGCGGTGTGCCTGCACGGCGGGCCGGGCTCGGGTTCGGGTCCCTCCTGGGCGCGGCACTTCGACCTCGACCGGTATCGCGTGGTGCTGTTCGATCAGCGGGGCTGCGGGCGTAGCACCCCGAACGTGGCCGACCATGACACGTCCCTCGCGGCGAACACGACCGCGCATCTGGTCGCCGACGTCGAGCGGCTGCGGGAGCATCTGGGCGTCGACCGGTGGCTGGTGTTCGGCGGCTCGTGGGGGTCGACGCTCGGATTGGCGTACGCCGAGACGCATCCGGCGCGGGTGTCGGAGTTGGTGCTGTTCAGTGTGGTGACGACGACGGCGGCCGAGGTCGACTGGGTGACCCGGCGGATGGGGCGGCTGTTCCCGGCCGAGTGGGATCGGTTCGCCGGGCATGTGCCGGCCGCCGAGCGTGACGGGAACCTGGCGGCGGCGTACGCCCGGCTGCTGAGCGATCCGGATCCGGCGGTGCGGGCGGCGGCGGCCGAGCAGTGGTGCGCGTGGGAGGACACGCATGTGGCGGTGCTGTCCGGCCCGTCACCCGATCCCCGGTACGCAGATCCGAGGTTCCGGCTGCAGTTCGCCCGCCTCGTCACGCACTACTGGGCCAACGCCGGATTCCTGCCGGACGGGCAGCTGCTGGCCGACGCGGTGAAGCTGAACGGGATCCCCGGTGTGCTGGTGACCGGGCGCGCCGACGTGAGCGGGCCGCCGGATGTGGCGTACCGGCTGGCGCAGCGCTGGACCGACGCGGAGCTGGTCATCGTCGGCCCGGCTGAGCACGGCGCGGGTCATCCGGAGGTGGGCCGGGTGCTGCGGGACGCGTTCGCCCGATACGCGCGGGGCTGACGCGCAGCTGCTCCGGGGTGGGCAGCAGCCGCAACGTCTCGTCGATCTCCAGTTCCGCCCAGGCCCGGTCGTCGGCGGAGGTTCGTGGGTCGGCGGCGATACGGGCCTGGTGCAGCAGGAAGTTCAGCCGGTCGGCGAGCAGCATCGTGTAGTCGCCCGGCCCGGTGACGCGTCCCGGTCCCCCGGCGTCCACGTAGGCCGCGTAGCAGGCGGCCATCTGGTCCTCGGCCCGGCGGTACGCCGGATCTCCGACCGGCGCGTCCCCGGCACCGACCCCGGCACCGATCGAGTCGCTGTTCGAGACGCTGTTCGACGCGCCGTTCACGACGTCGGTCGCTGCGTCGTGGGCGTCGGTGGTGAACCAGGCGTACAGGGTTTGGATCAGCTCGCGGACGGGGTCGGCCGGGCCGAGCTGATCCCAGTCGAGCACCACCAGGTCGCCGTCCGGTCCGGCTTGGACGTTCTCCGGATGCAGGTCGCGATGGCACACCCGCAGCGCCGCCGGATCCGGTGGGGTCAGCGCGCCGGTCAGCTGCGGCAGGTCGGCGCGCAGCCGGTCGAGCCGCGCCGACCAGGGCTGATCGGTGAAGGCCGCGAAGTGTGCCGCGTCGGGCGCCTGGTGGTACCACGGCTCCTGCTCACCGGCGGCGGGCGCGCAGGAGTGCAGGCGGGCCAGCAACTCCCCCAGCCTTTCCGGGGTGCCCGCCGCGGCGGGGTCGATCGGGCGCAGGTCCACCCAGTCGTAGAGCCGCAGCACCCCGCCGCCCGGTGCGGGCACCTGCAGGCGCCCGTCGGCGGCGGGGTGGGTCGCCGGTACGCGTACGCCGGCGGCGGCGGCCCGCCGGGTCAGGTCCAGCTCGGCTTGCAGCCGCCCGTCCGGCGGGGTCTCGAAGGAGTGCTTGAGCGCGTAGTGGCCGGCCGGGGTGCGTACTCGCCAGATCCGGCCGAGCGCGCCGCGTGGCCCCGGGGCGACGGTCACCTCCGGACCCCACCCGTACGCCGCGTACGCCGCCGTGAGCAGCGGATCGGTCACGTGATCCAGTATCAGCCCAGGCCGTTCTCGGCGAGCACCTTGTTCAGCTCGGCGGTCAGCTCGTCGCCGCTCATCTCCTCGGCGCCGAAGATCTGCGGAGCCTGACCGGGCAGGTGGATCAGCAGCGTCGGGTAGCCGGGCACGCCGAGGTCGCGTACCTCTCGCATCTCCCGCAGCGCGCGTTCCTGGACCTCGGGGCGGCCGAATGCCGCGACCACCTGGTCGGGGTCGAGGCCGAACCGTTCGGCGAGCGCGTAGTAGGTGTCGGGGTCGGACAGTGAGTGCCCGTCGAGGAAGAACGCGGACTGCATCGCCCCGGCGAACTCCAGTGCCCGCTCCGGGGCCTGGAGACTGAGCGCGATCAGCCCGTACGCGGGGCCGTGCGAGTCCATCGCGAAGCTGCCTTCGTCGACCAGCGCGCGGTAGCCGGGGCCGAAGACCGCGCCGAGGGCTTCGGTCACCTTCTCGTTGGAGGTGGTCGTGAACCGCAGGGCGCTGAACGGTTTGATGCGGTCGCCGACGCGCATGCCGGCCGACAGCACGCGGATGCTGACCCGGTCGGCGTTGTCGCGCGCGAACTTGTGCAACGCGGGGGCGAACCCGTAGCACCATCCGCAGTAGCCGTCGAAGGCGTAGGTGAAGGGGATCATCACCCCGCGTACGGTAATCGAAACCCGGCGTCTACATAACCCAGTCTTGGACGAGAAGATAACCCCCGTATGCGAGGCAGGCGAGGTTGGCCGCCGAGAACACGGCGATCCACACGCCGGCGGGCACGCCGGTGATCCGGGCCAGCTGATCGGGGTCGGAGCCGGTCCGTCCCCGACGGCGGCGGCCGCGCAGTTCCAGGACCGGTTTGACCCCGCCGATCAGCAGGAACCACACCGCGACGTAGGTGATCGCGGCCTGGGTCGCCTCGGCGGCGTAGTAGGACACCGCGAACACGACCGCGCCGGTGACGGTCACCGACAGCAGCCCGAACCAGTTACGGATGAGCAGCAGCACCAGGAACAGCAGGATCAGCGCCGCCCACAGCAGCAGGGTCACCCGGCCCGTCGCGAGCACCGCGGCGGCCGCCAGCCCGAGCAGCGACGGCATCAGATACCCGGCCGACAAGGTGAGGATCATCCCGAGTCCGCGCGGCTTGCCCCGGGCCAGCGTCAGCCCGGACGTGTCCGAGTGCAGCCGGATCCCGCGCAGCTGCCGGCCGGTGAGCACCGCGACGAGCGCGTGCCCGCCCTCGTGGGTGATCGTGATCAGGTTCCGGGCCAGCCGCCACACCGCGGGGACGAGCACCGCCGCGAGCGCCGCGACCGCGGTCGCCAGGATGAGGCCGGACGCCGGGGGCGCCTGGACGGCGGTGAAACGGTCCCAGAGATCGGTGAGGCTCACGGCGGCGGAGCCTACCGCACCGGACTCAGGTTTCCTTGGGGACCATCGCGACCACCCACGCGGCGTGCACACCGAGGAACACCAGCAGGCACAGCAGCACCGCCTCGACCTGCAACGCCGACAAGGTCAGACCGGCGGTCAGCCCCGGTATCGCGGCGAACACCGCGACGGCCGCATACAGCAGGCCCGACCCCCAGCGGATCAGGCCCGCGACGAGCGCCTGCCCCGGCACTCGTGTCAGCGACCGGCCCAGCAGCACACTGCCGTACGCCCCGGCCACACCGGCGATGGTGAACGACGCCCGCCACAGCCCCGGTTCGTCCGGCGCGACCTGCGACAGCAACGCCATCGTGCCCGGGATCAGGAACTGCAACGCGACCAGGTACGCCATCCGCCGCCCGGCGGCGGTGCCCACCCCGACCTCGGGCCGCTCCCGGACCGCCACCCACCACAGGCCGAGCAGGGTGAAGTTGATGCCCGACACGACGCCGTAGAACGCGCTGAGGTCCATGCCCGGATTATCCGCTGCACCCGCCGCCCGGCCTAGCGTTACGCTGCGCGGCGTGACAGCGCCGGTGCCGTCTCGATCGCCGGTCACCCCGGCGTCCGGTTCTGGTTGCGGGCGGCCGCGGACTCGCCTGGCTGGACAGCGGCCTAGACTCGGACGGTGCGTGATCTTGCCCTGCCCGCCGGCTACACCCCACGGCCCGTCCGGGCCGGCGACGTCGAGGCTCTCCACGATCTGGTCGAGGCCTGCGAGCGGCACCTGCTCGGGTACGCCGAAAGCGACGCCGACGAGATCCGGGCGGTGCTCGGCCGGCCCGGGCTCGATCCGGCCACCGACACCGTGCTGGTGACGGCGCCGGACGGCACGGTCGCCGCCTGGGCGTGGGTGAACCGCCGCAGCGACGCCGACGTCCACCCCGATCATCGCGGCCGGGGCGTCGGGACCGGGCTGCTGGACTGGATCGAACGGCGCGCCGGGTCGGCCCGGATCAGCCAGACCGTGGCCGACGGCGACCGGGCCGCGACCCGGCTGCTGCGCTCGCACGGCTGGACGCCGATGGTGACCTCGTGGCAGCTGCAGATCGCGTTCGACCAGCCGCCCGCGCCGCAGGCGCCCGACGGGATCGTGCTGCGCCCGTTCCAGCCCGGTGACGAGCAGGACGCGTACACGGTGCTCGAGGACGCCTTCGACGAATGGCAGCAGCGGCGCAAGTCCTACGAGGAATGGGCGATGCTGACCGTCGCGCGGGACGCGTTCGACCCGGCCCGGTCGGTCGTCGCCACCGCCGGCGGGGCGACGGTCGGCGTACTGCTCGCACTGGACCTGCCCGGGATCGCCGACGGCTACATCGAACGGCTGGCCGTCCGCGCCGACCATCGCGGGCGTGGGCTGGCCCAGGCGATGCTGCGTGCCTGCTTCGCGGCGTACCACGAGGCGGGGCGGCGGTCGTGCGTGGTGTGGACGCACTCCGACACCGGGGCGCTGGGCGTCTACGAACGCGCCGGGATGACCGTGCGCCGCAGCTCCACCGTCTACCGCAACCCTTAGAGCGCGGCGCGGATCTTCGCCGCGACGTCGCCGGCCTCCTCGGGTGAGGCGTACTTGGTGCGGGGCCAGAAGAATCCGCGCAGCCCGTCGCCTTTCGTGCGCGGCACCACGTGGGTGTGCAGGTGCGGCACGCTCTGGCTGACCACGTTGTTGAGCGCCACGAAGCTGCCCTGCGCGCCGAGCGCCGACTGGACGGCGACCGCGATCCGCTGCACCTGTGCGAAGTACGGGCCGACGTCGGCCGCCGGCAGGTCGGCCAGCACGGTCACGTGCTGCTTCGGCACGACCAGCACATGTCCGGGGAACAACGGCCGGATGTCGAGGAACGCCGCGACGAGGTCGTCGGCGTGCACCATGGCCGCCGGTTGCCGCCCGGCGGCGATCTCGCAGAACAGACAGGTCGCCATCGGCCGCCAGCCTACGCGTATCCACCGACGCCCCACCGTTTCCCGGCCGGGACCGCGCCGTCACACGGCCCGGCGGCGGGCGTTCGTATGCTGGCGGGATGACTGACACGCCCATCGGCCGCTTCGACGCGGCCTGGCCCGCGGCCGACCGCCTGGACCTGCTCGCCCCGCCGGTGGCCGCGGCTTTGTCCGGCTGGGAGCACGCCGGGTCGGTGCTCGTGGTCGACACCGACCCGGCCAACGCCGACACCGCCGTGTTCGGCGAGGTGTACGCCGTGCCGCCGGAGCAGTCGGCGAACTGTGTCGTGGTGGCCGGGCGGCGTGGTGAGAACACCACGATGGCGGCGTGTGTCGTGCTGGCCAGCACCCGGGCCGACGTCAACGGGGTGATCCGTAAACGGCTCGACGCGCGCAAGGCGTCGTTCGCGCCGATGGACGACGCCGTCGAGCAGACCGGCATGGAGTACGGCGGCATCACCCCGATCGGCCTGCCCGCGTCGTGGCCGGTGCTTGTCGACTCCGCCGTCGCCGGTACGCCGTGGGTCGTGATCGGCAGCGGACGGCGGCGAGGCAAGCTGCTCGTGCCGGGCAAACTGCTCGCCGAGCTGACCGGCGCGGAGGTGCTCCCGCTGGCCGCCTGACGTCCTCGGGATACAGGGTCAGGCGGGCCGCATCCGGTATACGCACGTCCGGTAGGGCATGTCGACGACGTCCCGCCCGGCCAGGTCCGGGTGCGTACCGGCCAGCGTGGCGAGGTCCCGGTCGAGCCGGGCCTGCTCGTCGGCGTCGGCGGTCAGATAGTAGGAACGCGACCGGGCTAGGTCGACCAGCGCCGCCGGCGGGATCGGCACCGTGTGCTCGAACATGCCGAGCTCCGGTGTGGTGAACCAGGGCTCGACCGCCCCATACGGCCAGCCTTCGTCCAAGCCCCAGCCTTCCTGGCCGACGACCTCGGAGAACGCCGCCACCCACGGCGTACGCTCGTCGCGGATGTTCCACATCGGAGCGAACACGCCTTCCCTGCGCAGGACACGGCGGATCTCCGGCAGCGCCCGCTCGGGCGTGAACCAGTGGTACGCCTGCCCCACGACGACCGCGTCGACGGACGCGTCCGGCAGCGGGATCTGCTCCGCGCTGCCGGACAGCACCTCGACTCCGGGCAGGTTCCCGGCGGCCACCGCCCGCATCTGCTCGTCCGGTTCGACCGCGACCACCTCGTGCCCGGCCGCCACCAGCACG
>JABFYB010000092.1 GCA_013361475.1 Hamadaea sp. | reverse complement strand
CCGGGCAGCTCGGCCCATCGAGGGAAGGAATCCATTGAGCGACACCACCGACACCACGTCGGATGTCTCCACCGTCGCTGACGACGCCTCCGCCGGCACCGCCCGGCGCCGCCGGTCGGGCAGCGGCCTGACAGCGATGCTGCTCCCCGAACTGCAGAGCATGGCCGCCTCGCTGGGCATCTCGGGCACCGCCCGGATGCGCAAGGGCGAGCTCATCTCCGCGATCCAGGAGCGTCAAGCCGGCACGCCCCGGCCCCGCGCCGAGGTGGCCGCCACCGCCGGCAACACCCGCGATGAGGTGCGAGCCGAGGTACGCGACGCGGCCGCCGCGCCGAGCACCGAAGCGCCCGCCGAGCGTCCGGCCGAGCGGGAGCGCTCGCGTCGGGCCAGCCGCCCCGCCGGCCCGCCGGCCGAGCGGTCGCGCGAGCGTGAGACAGCGCAGCCGGCCGAGTCGGCCACCGCCCCGGCGACCCAGGAGGAGAGCCGTCCGGAGGGCACCGAGCGTCCCCAGCGCGAGCGCCGGGACCGCCGCGAGCGCAACAGCGACCGGGGCGGCAACGAGCGTGCCGAGCGTGGTGAGCGGGGCAACCGTGGCCAGTCGGAGGACGCCGACGGCGACGACAAGCCTCGTGGCGACCGCGGCAACGACCGCGACCGCAACTACGACGACGACGAGGACGGCGGCCGTCGCGGACGGCGTAGCCGCTTCCGGGACCGTCGCCGTGGCCGCAACGAGCGCGACGGGGAGAGCAACGCCCGCGAGCCGCAGGTGTCCGAGGACGAGGTCCTCATCCCGGTCGCCGGCATCGTGGACGTGCTCGAGAACTACGCGTTCGTCCGCACCAGCGGATACCTGTCCGGCCCGAACGACGTCTACGTCGCGATGTCGCAGGTCAAGAAGTACGGTCTGCGCCGCGGTGACGCGATCACCGGTGCGGTGCGCTCCGCCCGCGAGGGCGAAGGCCGCCGCGACAAGTACAACCCGCTGGTCCGGCTCGACACGATCAACGGCATGGAGGCCGAGGAGGCCAAGCGCCGCCCCGAGTTCTACAAGCTGACCCCGCTCTACCCGCAGGACCGCCTGCGGCTGGAGACCGAGCCCAACGTGCTCACCACCCGGGTCATCGACCTGGTGATGCCGATCGGCAAGGGCCAGCGCGCGCTGATCGTGTCCCCGCCGAAGGCGGGCAAGACCATGGTGCTGCAGGCGATCGCCAACGCGATCACCCACAACAACCCGGAGACCCACCTGATGGTCGTGCTCGTCGACGAGCGGCCGGAAGAGGTCACCGACATGCAGCGCTCGGTCAAGGGTGAGGTCATCGCCTCCACCTTCGACCGTCCGCCGACGGACCACACCACCGTCGCCGAGCTGGCCATCGAGCGCGCCAAGCGCCTGGTGGAACTCGGCCACGACGTGGTCGTCCTGCTGGACTCGATCACCCGCCTCGGCCGGGCGTACAACCTGGCCGCGCCGGCGTCGGGCCGCATCCTGTCCGGCGGTATCGACTCGACCGCGCTCTACCCGCCCAAGCGCTTCCTCGGCGCCGCCCGCAACATCGAGAACGGCGGCTCGCTCACCATCATCGCCACGGCGCTGGTGGAGACGGGCTCCATGATGGACACGGTCATCTTCGAGGAGTTCAAGGGCACCGGCAACGCGGAGCTGAAGCTCGACCGGAAGATCGCCGACAAGCGCATCTTCCCGGCGATCGACATCGACCCGTCCGGTACGCGTAAGGAAGAGATCCTGCTCGCGCCGGAGGAGCTGGCGATCGTCCACAAGCTCCGCAAGGTCCTGCACTCGCTGGAGTCGCAGGCCGCGCTGGACCTGCTGCTCGACAAGCTCAAGCAGACGCGGACCAACATCGAGTTCCTGATGCAGATCGCCAAGACGACTCCTGGCGAATAAGCGCACGTCACAAAGGGGGCTGGGGTGAACCCGGCCCCCTTTGCCGTGCGCGGGACGGCCTTGGTGATCATGCTCGCGCGGGAATGATCAGGGCGCTGGGGACACGACACGCCGGTCGATCACGACGACAAGTTCATGATCGCGCGGAAACAACGGGGGGAGCGGGGCGAGCGGGGCGAGCAGGGGGCGAGCAGGAGGAGAGCGGAGGGTTAGAAGTTGCCTTCGGCGACTTGGAAGACGGTCAGGCCCAGCTCTCGCCACATGCGGACGACCTGGTTGCGGTCGTCGAACACGGCGATGACGCGGAACTGCGTACGGATGTGCTTTTCGAACAGTTCTCGCTTCACCACCGAGTCCTTCCGGGGGTCGCCGAACGGGCGCATGTAGAGGCCGGCGTACGGGACGCCGACGTGCTGGTCCAGCCACGACTCCGTCAGAGCTCGGCCGTCGTCGGTGCGGCCGGAGCAGTAGACGATGGTGTGCCCGGCCGCGTGCATCGCGCGTACCGCCGCGATGACGGGCTCGTTGGGCGCGTCGAGGTGCACCCGGCTGACGTCGTAGGGGGAGCGGTCGCCCATGAGGGCCACTGTGCCGTCCAGGTCGACCAGGATCGCGCTCGGCCGGTCCGCGGGCGGCTCATAGACCGCCGTGGGCGGGGCGACGGGCAGGTCGAGGCGGGTGCGCTTGCCCGCCAGGTAGCGGGCGTGCATGGAGCGGATCGCCTCCTCGCCCACCGGGTTCGGTCGCCCGGCGTCCCGCTCGATGCAGACTTCCAGTGGTACGCCGGTGAAGTCCTCGATGACGACGGCGGCGCCGCAGGCCATCCCGAGTTCGGCGATCTCCCGGACGTAGCGGGCGCGCAGGTTGGTGTCGTCGCAGATGACGTCGACGCCGGCGCGGAGCAGCGCTTCGATCGAGGCTCGGTGGGCCATGGTCACCTGGTTCTCCGCCCAGGATTCGCCGATCCGGCCGCCGTGCAGCATGACGCGCAGGTCGTCGCGGTTGACCCGGGTCGCCTTCGGCTGCTGAGCCTTCGCCCAGGTGGTCTTCCCCGAGCCGGGTAGGCCCCGGGTGATGGTCAGGGTGGGGGTGCGCATCAGGCTCCGTTCAAGTGATGGGCGCGTACGCGCAGCAGCCAGCGTTCCGCCGCGGCCTCGTCCGGCTGCTCCGGCAGAACGGTACGCGCGGCGGCGAACCGCTCCCGGGCCTCCTCCAGGATGGGTCCGGCGAGGGCCGGGTCGGCTTCGACGTGGGCGCCGAAGTCCAGGTAGCGCTCGGGGTCGGCGAGCCGGATCGGCAGCACTCCGGTCTCGTAGAGGGTCAGACCTTGGTCGATCAGGCGCAGCATGTGCCGGGCGTGCTTGGCGGCCCGCCGGTCGATCCAGTTGCCGGTGCGGCGTTTGCTGTCGAGCCGGGTGAGCTGCTGGGCGGCGTACCCGAGGAAGGCGTCGCGCACCCGGGGCGCCGAGAGGAACGCCGACCGGAGCCCGATCAGCTCGTCGCCCAGGGGCGTACGCACCTCGTAGAGCTCGTCGGGCAGCCACAGCAGCTCGATGGCGGTGGGATTGCCCGACAGCGCGAGGCGGCAGTACTTCCCGGCCTCGTGCAGCGTCCGATCCGGATCCCGTTCCACGATGGACTCTTGAGGCGGGTGCAGCCCGTGAAAGGACTCGGTCGGCGCGGCGAAGACGCCCAGCCGGTCCACATCAGAGTGCGGACCGGCCAGGCCGTACGCCGTCGACCCGACGATGCCTTCGAGCAGCACGGCGTTACTCGTCATCGAAACTCCGCCCGTGTGGGGTCTCGCCGGCCTCCGGCTTGGCGGCGTGCCAGAGCGCGGGCCGGAGGTCCCGCTCGTCGAGCCGGGCGAACAGCAGACCCCGCAGGTCGTGCCGGGCGGCGACGAGGGCGAAGTCCTTCCGGCTGTAGTCCGCCGGAAGACCGCGGACGATCTCGGCGAAGGCCTGCTCGACGTCGGCTACTCCGGCGTCGACGAAGGCGTGGAGCCGATCGGCCACGTCCCGCGCCCAGCCGTGGAACTCGTCGGGCAGCGGTTCGCAGATCTCGGCCACGGTCGCGCCGGCGACCAGCGCCTCCCAGATCGCCCGGGAGGTGAGGCCGGTGACGATCCGGTGCAGGCGGAGGTAGTCGTCGTACTTGATCTTCACGCGGTCACCGGTGGCGAGGGCGTGGACGACCAGGCCCTCCCGGTTGGGCCGGGCGGGCGCGGCCAGTGCCGCCCCGAAGGTCGCGTACGCGAAGGTCTCGACGCGGGGACCCGGCCAGGCGACCTGGTCCGGGCCGAAGGTACGCCCGGAGACCGTGTCCACCGCGCCGAGCAGGACGAGATCCTCCATGCCCCCATAGTCGACCACGATTCGGTTCTCCGGGTAGATGATCTCGAAGAGAACCGTCTGACCGGCCGGCGGCGTCCAGTCGGGGTACCGCTTCCGCAGCAGCGTGGTCGCCCGGACCGCCTGGTCGGAGGCGAACGAGCCGCGGGTCGCGACGGCGTACCCGTCGGGGACCGGGTAGAGGATGCCGAGCGAGCCGTCCGCCTTGTCGGTCACCTCGACCGCCTCGTCGAGGGCGAGCGTGGGCGCGCCGGACTGACCGTGGTTGAAGAACTTGCGGTAGGGCCGAGCGACGATCTCGCCGGTCTCGGCGTGCACGATCAGCCCTCGGCAGGTCAGGGTGGTTTCGTCCCAGGCGTCCTCGTATGCGCACTTCTCGGTGTAGTTGTAGATCACCAGCGGCAGCTCAGGATGAGTCTGCGTACGCAGATGACCGGCGTCGAGCGCAGCCTGGAGCGCGCCCGCCGGGAACAGGTCGGTGAGCGTGACCACAATCGGTCCCTTCGAGGGGTGACGGAATACCGGAGGGGGGTGTCACGTTACGGATGACGTCACCTGCTGCGCATCTCAATTGGGGCGCGTGGCAAGATGGACAGCCGGCCCGGCAATCGCCGGGGCGCTGGTTCACGCCCGAGCTTCCCGCACGTGGGGGAAGTGTTGACAGCGACCCAGCGCACAGCCATGAGAGGACCTGAGGCTATGAAGTCTGGTATCCACCCGGAGTACAACGTGACCACCGTCACGTGCTCCTGCGGCAACTCCTTCACGACCCGCAGCACCGCGAAGAACGGTCAGATCCACGCGGAGTCGTGCAACGAGTGCCACCCGTTCTACACCGGCAAGCAGCGTGTCCTGGACACCGCCGGCCGCGTGGCCAAGTTCCAGGCGAAGTACGCCAAGGTCGGCAAGGCCGCCAAGTAGCTGCCGCGGAGGGCGGCGCGCCGCGTTCATCAGGACGCGGCGCGCCGCCCTCTTCGTGTGTGCACCGGGGATTTCGACAGGAGGGACGGCGGAGATGAGCACCGATCGACTGACCGAGCTGCTGGCTGAGTACGACCAGCTGGAGAAGACGCTCGCGGATCCGGCCATCCACGCCGATCAGGCCGCCGCCCGCAAGGTCGGCCGCCGGTTCGCCGAACTCACCCCGATCCACAAGACCGCGGGCGAGCTGGAGCAGGCCCGCGCCGACCTCGCCGCGGCCAGGGAGCTGGCCGCGCTCGACGCCGACTTCGCCGCGGAGGCGGAGGCGCTCGAGGCCCGGCTGCCCGAGCTGGAGGAACGGCTGGCGGAACTGCTCATGCCGCGCGACCCCAACGACGCCAAGGACGTCATCCTCGAGATCAAGGCGGGCGAGGGCGGCGAGGAATCCGCGCTCTTCGCGGGGGACCTGCTCCGCATGTTCCTGCGATACGCCGAAAGGCGTGGCTGGATCACGGAGGTTCTCGACGCGCAGGACTCCGACCTCGGCGGATACAAGGACGTGGCGGTCGCGATCAAGACCAAGGGCGTACCGGACGGCGGTTATGGGGTCTGGTCGCGGCTGAAGTGGGAGGGCGGCGTACACCGGGTCCAGCGGGTGCCGGTGACCGAGTCGCAGGGCCGCATCCACACCTCGGCGGCGGGCGTCCTCGTGACACCGGAGGCCGAGGAGGCCGAGGTCGTCATCGACCCCAGCGACCTGCGGATCGACGTCTATCGTTCGCAGGGCGCGGGCGGCCAGTCGGTCAACACGACCGACTCGGCGGTACGCATCACGCACATCCCGACGGGGATCGTGGTCACCTGCCAGAACGAGCGGTCGCAGCTGCAGAACAAGGACCGGGCGATGCGGATGCTGCGAGCCAAGCTCGCCCAGGCCGCCGAGGAGGAGGCGGCCGCCGCCGCGTCCGACGCCCGCAAGGCCCAGGTGCGGACCGTGGACCGGTCCGAGCGCATCCGCACCTACAACTTCCCCCAGAACCGGATCACCGACCACCGGATCGGCTACACGGCGTACAACCTCGATCTGGTGCTCGCGGGCGACCTGGACGGCGTGCTCGACGCGCTGACCGCGGCCGACCGGGCGGCCCGCCTCGCGGGTGAGACCGAACTGTCCCGGCAGTAGACTGACAGACGTGCAGGCCGGTGAATCTGCGCAGGTCAGGAGCCTCCTGCGGGAGGCGGCCGACCGGTTGAGCGCGGCCGGGGTGGACAGCCCCCGGACCGACTCCGAGCTGCTGCTCGCCCACGTCCTGGAGTGCGATCGCGGTCGGCTCTACCTGCTCGACGTCGTCGACGCCGTGCAGGCCGAGCGCTATCAGGCCGTCATCGAGCGCCGGGCGGCCCGGGAACCGCTCCAGCACATCACCGGCAGCGCCTGGTTCCTCGACATCGACCTCCAGGTCGGGCCGGGCGTCTTCATCCCCCGCCCGGAGACCGAGACCCTCGCCCAATGGGGGATCGACAGCGTCGCGGGCATGGAGCGGCCCACCGTCGTCGATCTGTGCAGCGGCAGCGGCGCCCTGGCGCTGGCCGTCGCGCGAGCGCGCCCGGACGCCGCCGTGTACGCCGTCGAGGTCTCGCCGTCCGCACTGGAATGGTTGAACCGCAACGCCTTCGGCACGCGGGTGCGAGTCGTCCCGGGAGACGTCCGTGATCCCGGCCTCCTGACCGGGGAACGCGGCCAAGCCGATCTGGTCCTCTGCAACCCGCCCTACGTGCCCGCTGCTCAACGCGTACCCCTGGAAGTGCGGGCGGACCCGGCGCTGGCCGTTTTCGCCGGGGTGGACGGCCTCGATCTGATCCCCGCGGTGGCCGAGCTGGCGGCGGACCTGCTGCGCGACGGCGGCCGGCTGGGGATCGAGCACGACGAGTCGCACCCGGAGGAGGTCGCGCGGATCCTGGAGCGGCACTTCCGCGACGTACGCGGACTGCCCGACCTCGCGGGTCGGCCCCGCTTCACGACCGGGGTGAAGTGACCTCGGTGTTCCGGGAGGCGGGAGGGTGCGGCGGGCCGCCGGGCCGAAGTGGCAGGATTGCACCTCGTGAGGCTCTATGACTGCCGTAACGTCGCCGAGCGCGACCTGGGGATCGAGGCCGCCGTCTCGGCGGTGAAGAGCGGCGACCTCGTCGTCCTGCCCACCGACACGGTGTACGGCGTCGGCGCGGACGCGTTCAAGTCGTGGTCGGTGACGGCGCTCCTGAACGCCAAGGGACGCGGCCGGCACATGCCGCCGCCGGTCCTCGTCGGTTCCCGCAACACCCTGGACGGGCTGGTCTCCCGAATGCCGTCGCGCGCCCGCGACCTGGTCGAGGCGTTCTGGCCCGGCGCGCTGACGATCGTCGTCGAGCAGGCCGCCAGCCTGCAGTGGGACCTCGGCGAGACGAACGGCACCGTGGCCGTGCGCATGCCGCTGCACCCGGTGGCGCTGGAGATCCTTCGGGAGACCGGGCCGATGGCGGTGTCGTCGGCCAACCTGACCGGCGAGCCGACCGCGAACACCGCGGAGGAGGCTCGCGAGCAGCTCGGCTACAAGGTGAGCGTCTACCTCGAAGCGGGCCCCTGCCCGGATCCGGTGCCGTCGACCATCGTCGACCTGACGCAGGAGCGCCCGGTGGTGCTCCGCCAGGGAGCGATCGCGTTCGAGCAGCTGCGCTCGATCGTCCCCGACATCCAGCCGGCGGCCGCGTGATGTCCACCCACCACCTGCCTCCGTTCACCGTGCTGCACGTCTGCATGGGCAACATCTGTCGGTCGCCGATGGCCGAGCGGCTGCTCGCCCACGAGGTACGCCAGGCGGGCGGCTCGGACGACGTGGTGCACTCGCACAGCGCGGGCACCGGCGGCTGGCACGAGGGTGAGGAGATGAACCCGCCCGCGGCCCGTCAGGTGAAGGCGCGCGGCGCCGATCCGGCCGACTTCGCGGCCCGGAAACTGCGGGCGGACCACATCGACGCGGCGGATCTCATCCTGACCGCGACGGCCGACCAGGCGGAGTACGTGACCGCGCTGCGGCCCGACGCGGAGAGCCGCACCTTCGTGCTGGGCGAGTTCGGCCGGCTCCTCGGCGTGGTGGACCTCGGCGAACTCCCGCCGGTCGGGGCGACCGCGGAGGACATCCAGATCCGGGGCGAGGCGCTCGTCGCGGCGGTCAACCGCGTACGCGGGACGGCGGTGCCGTTGCACGACGACGATCTCGACGACCCCTGGGGCCGGGGCGACCAGACGTTCTCCCGGGTCGCCGACGAGATCGAAGCCACCGTACGCCCGCTCGCAGCCGCCCTGCTCACCCGGTAGCCTTCTCCCGTGACCAGCTCTGCGACGGGATACCTGCGCCCGGCCCTCCTCGTGACCGGGGCGGCCGGGGTCCTCGGCGCCGTCGTGGGCCTCGTGACGCACGGGGGATCCGGCCTGCTCGGCTTCTTGGCGGGAACGGCGCTGGTCGTGCTCAGCTACCTGATCTCCACGGGCGTCGTCGCGTGGGTCGACAAGGTCAAGCGGAGCATGCTGCTGGTGGCCGCGCTCGGCACCTATGCGATCAAGTTCACACTGCTCTTCGCCTTCGTCGGCTGGGTCGCCTCACGCGACTGGTCCGGGACGCTGTGGCTGGCCGCGGGCGTCCTGGTCGCCGTGCTCGCCTGGACCGGTACGCAGATCTGGTGGACCTCGCGGGCCAAGTTCACCCTCGAGGTCTGACCGTCTTCAGCGGGCTCGTCAGCGGTCGCCGAACAGCGACTTGCACGGGTTCGACATCGAGCCGCTGATCAGGTTGTCGCCCTCGGTGTCCCCGCGGGACGTCCGGCTCCAGTCCACGACGGTACGGAATGTGCCGAGTTTGCAGCCGATGCTCACCGTGCGGTTCTGATACTTCAGCTCGGCCGCGATGGTCTGCGATCCCTTCACCGTGAAGGACTTGCTGGTCACCGTCTTCCAGGAACTGCCGGACTTCTGCTCCATCCGGATCTTCACGCTGAGCCGCTCGGCGCCCGGCTTGGCGCAGCGGAAGCGTACGCGTCCTTCGATGCGTTGGGCGGTGTCGGCCTTCTCCGGACCGTCCACGACGACGGTGCAGCTCACCGGCTTCGGACCCTCGCCGGCGTGGGTGGGCTCGCATCCCGCGAGCAGCGTGGTGAGCACCAACAAGACAACAGGTACAGTGGTCCTCGGCATCTCGGGGCACCAACCTTGGGGAGAGGGTGGGGGTTGCTGTCCATGAGACAGCGTCCGAGTGCCGCCGCGCAATGCCAAACCCTACCGACTGTGCCGCCCCGCTCACACTGCGAACCGGAGCAGGGGGGCCGCTACGACACACCGCCGTAACGACTGATAAGGTTCGCGCGTCATGGCCGGTGACCAGTCCCCTCAGAAGCGCCCCACACCTCAATCGGGCGCAAATGCAGGCTGGACTGCCGTCGGTTACCTGATCGCCGGAATCGGCGTTTGGGGCGGCATCGGGTGGCTTGTCGACAAGTGGCTGGACGTGCCCATGCACTTCGGCACCCTGATCGGCATGCTGGTCGGCATGGCCGGGGCGGTCTACCTGATCGTCAAGAACATGGGCACGTGATCGAAAGGATGGACGGGTGAGCCTTCAGCTTGCGCCACTGGCAGACAGCAGCGTGCCGTGGCCTCCGAGCGTCGAAGAATTCTTCCCGCCGGGACTGGTCGGAAACTGGGTCACCAAGTTCTCGATCATGGTCTGGATCGCAGTCGCGGTCATCATCGTCTTCTTCCTGGTCACGCAGCGGAACCCGAAGATCGTTCCGACCAAGGCGCAGTGGCTCGGCGAGTCGATCTACAGCTTTGTGCGTAACGGGATCAGCAAAGAGGTCATCGGGCACGAAGGGCCGCGTTTCGCGCCGTACCTGACGACCCTCTTCGTCTTCATCTGCTTCATCAACATCTTCGCCGTCATCCCCGGCTTCCAGATTTCGCCGAGCTCGCACATCGCCTTCCCGGCGGTGCTCGCGCTGATCAGCTTCGGCCTCTACTGGTACCAGGGCATCAAGAAGCACGGCTTCGGGAACTACGTCAAGACCAGCATCCTGCTGCCGGCGCCGTGGTGGGTGCAGCCGATCCTGCTGCCGATCGAACTCGCGCAGATCCTGCTCATCCGCCCGGTCACCCTGGCCGTCCGGCTCTTCGCCAACCTCTTCGCCGGCCACCTGATCCTGCTGGTCTTCACGCTCGGCGGGTTCGTGCTGATGGGCACCGGCAACATCGGGCTGGCCGCGGTCGGCGTGATCTCGTGGGGCATGTCGATCGTCATGACGCTGTTCGAGGCCGGTGTGGCGCTGCTGCAGGCGTACGTCTTCGTCCTGCTGACCGCCAGCTACGTGCAGACCTCGCTCGCGGACGAGCACTGATCTTCTAGATCCACCCAAGTTCGCACC